>CAZZVF010000016.1:0-20595 GCA_964657355.1 uncultured Buchnera sp. | reverse complement strand
AGGTCTTCTATCGGGCTTGCCGTCGTCAGTCTTGCTCATTGAAGCCGGCTTCGATCAGGTCGGCGAGCGCCTGAAGCGCCTCGTTGGCGTCCCAGCCTTCGGCGCGCAGCTCGATCGTCGAACCCATTCCGGCACCCAGCATCATCAGGCCCATGATGGAGCGAGCGGAAACGAGCTGGCCGTCCCGCAGGACGTCCACATTGGCCGAGAATCTCTCTGCTGTGGTAACCAGCTTAGCGGCTGCACGGGCATGCAGCCCGCGGCGATTGGCAATGGTGACAATGCGCGTGACAACCGCCTCACCGGTCGGAAGCGGCTCGCCGAACTCGCTCAAGGCACCTGGTTCAATTCAGTATCCTCAAGCGGAAGCTTTGGCGATCCGCACCATTTCAGGAAGGCTTATCACGCAATCGCCGCCCTTGCGCGGGCCATGCTGATTATCCTGGCCGCCTCCAGAAACCGCACCAGTGGCAGGCGATTTACGCGGATCCAACGACATACAGAGGTTCGGCGTCTTACAGTTGACCAGGACGTGCGAGGCGGCGGCGATGTACTTCTTGCCGGCCATTTCGGCGATGTCGACGCATTCCGGCAGCGCCTGACGCGAGCGCACCTTTGCCAGTTTCACCAGCATCGGCAGGTTGACGCCAGCGATCACCTCCACGTGGCCCCTTCCCATCATGGAAATGGCCAGGTTGCTGGGCGTGCCGCCAAACATGTCCGTCAGCAGGATGACGCCGTCGCCGGCATCCACCTCCTCGATCCGATTCTGGATTTCGGCCCGGCGCTGCTCCACGTCGTCATCGACGCCGATGCAGATGGTGGCAACGCCTTTCTGCGGTCCTACCACATGCTCCATGGCCAGACGCAGCTCCTCGGCCAGACGGCCGTGGCTCACGATAATCAAGCCGATCATGATAGGATAATCAGGCCTCCTGCGCCCGAAACATACCGGAGTATAAAAACCACGGAGAGACACCTCTCAACCAGAACGCGTTTATACCGGACGCCCTTATATGGGATTGCATAACCGAAAAGCTGTACTCACTCATCGCCCACCGACGAGCGCTGCGCCGGGGTTTTCCGCGTCAAACTCCTCGATTCCCCGCGCCGCCAGGATTTGCGCCTTTTCCGCTGCAAACTCCCCAGCCGCGCCACGCATCAACTCGCGATGCGCCACCGCAACCCGCCAACCAGAGGCATTTTGCCTCATCATCTGAAGACGTGCGGCCAGAAGCTGCACGATGTGGACCGACCGATGCTGCCCCCCAGTACATCCGATCGCGACCATGACGTATTTCTTGCCCTCCTGTACGAAGCGGGGCAAGAGCAGAGTTAACAGATCCGTCACCTTATCGATGAAAGGGGCGAAATCGGGGTCGGCCTCGACGTAGGCGGCCACATCGGCATCAAGCCCCGTCCTGTCGCGTAACGTGGTTACGTAATGCGGATTACGCAGGAAGCGTGCGTCGAACACCAGCTCTGCTTCGCGCGGCAGACCCGCCGGGTAGGCAAACGAGATTAGCGACACGGTCATTCCTGCAGCGTCGGAACTCGGGCCGCTAAACCTTTGTTCTACAACGCGCCGAAGCATCGGCAGCTTCAGATCGGACGTGTCGAGCAGCATATCGGCCGCCTCCCGCAGCTTCATGGTCAGCGCGACCTCAGCCGTGATCCCGTCGATCACCCGGCCCGAGGGTGCCAGCGGGTGCCGGCGCCTGGTTTCAGTGAAGCGTCGTAGCAGCGCCGGCTCGTCCGCCGACGCAAAGACAAGCTCTGGACGCAGGGCTGGGTTGATCTTCAAGCGTTCAAAGACAGCAAGTACTGCCGCCGGATCGAACCCGCGGCTTCTCGTGTCGATGCCGATGGCAGTCGGCCTGTCGCCCCGGGTCACCATCTCTTCCATCAGCGGCAACGGCGGATTGTCCACCGCCTCATAGCCGAGGTCCTCGAGCAGCCGGAGGATCGATCCCTTGCCGGCTCCGGAGAGGCCGGTCACCAGCACGACACGGCGCGTCGGAATTGTCTCGGCCGCCTGGCTCACGCGAACGCCCCTGCGACCATGGCCTGCTCGCCGAGCGCCGCCTTCAAGGCGAGTTCGATGATCTGCGGTGCAGCGGCCCGCTCCGGATCGACCTGGATGGCAGGTAATCCAAAGTTGTCGTGCCGCGCCATAGCTGGCAGGCGGGCGCCTTCGCCCAGCGTCACCACGAGCCGAAGCTGCACCCGCCGGCGCCGCTCCATACAAAGAATGCCAAAGCCGCGCACTTCCAGCAGTCCCGCGAGCGAGGCCGGTGCTTCGGCCCAGCCGGCCTGGATGTGGACCCGGTCGTCGGCGACGAGAGTCCAGCCGCGGTCGATAAGACGCAGCACCAGATCCGATTTCCCCGAACCCGGTTTACCCGTGATGAGCACGCCGGCACTGCCAAATGCGGCAACGCTGCCGTGAACGTCCGACACGTCGCGTGGCTCGGGCGACGCTGCCTCACTCTCGTCCAGCTTCTCAATCCGGCAAATCCGGCCGTCCATCGTACTCGTTCCCTGTTGCCACCAACTCCGCAAACGCCTGCTCGGTTAGCGAGCGGTGTGCGGAATGGCAGCCTTCGTGTGGCGAGGCTTCGACTGCTCAGCGCCGAGCACGTGGCCTATCGGCGTCAGCACTTCGATGTTGTCGCACAGGATCTTGAAGACGGCGAGCAAGGGTACGGCGAGCAGCGCGCCCATGACGCCCCACAGCCAATCCCAAAACATTAACGATACGATGACCAGGAGCGGGTTCAGCGTGAAGCGCCGAGCCAGCAGCATGGGGGTGATCGTCTCGCCTTCCATGATGTGGATCAGCAGGTAGACGCCCGCCGGTGCGAACGCCCACACGACGTTGCTGAAGCTGAACAGGCCGACGAAGAAGAACAGGACGACGCCGGTGAGCGCACCGAGTATCGGCACATAGTTCAGCAAGAACGCGGCCGTACCCCAAAGGAGCGGGTCGGGCAGCCCGAAGGCCCAGATGGAGAGGCCGTTCGCCAGCCCGACCAGCAGGTTCATCATCGTGATGGTTGCGAGATAGCCCGAGATGTTGCGCTCGACTTCGGTGGCGATCTGCACCGCCCGCTTCTTCTCGGACCAGCCGGGCAAGATCTCGACAAAGCGCCGCAGCAGCCGGTCGCCGTCCGCAAGCAGGAAGAACAACACGATCAACAAGGTGAACGCCTGCCCCAGGAAGGCGCGGGTGCCTGCCAGGACCGACATCCCGATCGCGCTGCCGCCACCGCCCTGCTGCACTGTGACGGTCTGGTTCGGCTTCTTCTCGCGCGGTTCGGCGCCGGTTTCGTCTGCCCCGCCACGCTGCATCATCGACTGCATCTGCTGCACGCCGCGTTCGAACAGGTCGATGGGCTGCCGCAGGAAGCCCAGCTTCTTCTGCAAGGTCGGCAGGCTTTCCGGCGCCTTGGCGATCCAGGCATGGGCCGGAACGGAGATCGCATAGCCGATGCCGCCGATCGCCGAGAACAGCAGGGCGATCAGCACCAGCGCCGCCAGCATGCGCGGAAAGCGGGCACGATCGACCAGGAACCGCGCCGCAGGGCTGAGCAGAAGGCCGAGCACGCCGGCCAGAACCAGCGGAAGGATGATGTCGGACGCGAAATACAGTGTGTAGAGCACCGCCAGTATGGTCAGGATGACCAAACAGACGCCGCCCGCATTGAAGCTCGCGCGCGCCATCACCTCCTGTGCCTGACGAGTTTCCCGCTCGAGCAGCGTCTCGTCCTGGTTCTGATCGTCTGCCATCGTTTCGCCTTGTCAGCGCAGTTCGCTTCCGCGTGCTGGTTAATGCCGGAAGCCGGTTGATGAAGTTGCGTCTAAGCCTTTGGCAGCCTGACAACAAAGCGTGCCCCCAGCACATGGCCAGCCTCGTCGCGACGATTTTCGGCGCTGATGCGGCCGCCCAGCGCCTCGACGATCTGCCGGCTGATCGACAGACCAAGGCCCGAATGCTTGCCAAACTGCTCGCCCGCCGGGCGCTCTGAATAAAACCGGTCGAATACGTGTTCCAGGTTGCCGTCGGGAATGCCCGGCCCTTCGTCCTCCACCGACAGTTCGGCCATGCCCCCTGTCTCACGCGCGCGCAGCCGGATCGTTCCACCAGCGGGCGAAAAACTCCCTGCGTTTCCAATCAGGTTCCGCAGCACCTGAACCAGCCGGCGCTCCACCGCCTGGACCATCAACGACCCTTGCGACGCGTCGACCACCACCAGTGGCTCATCGTCCTTGCGCGTGGCTTCGGAGATTTCAGCCAGAACGGCCATGATCGGCACCACGTCGATCTTCTCCGTGGCGGTGCGCGACAGCTCGGCATCGACCCGGCTGGCATCGCTGATGTCGCTGATCAGCCGGTCCAGCCGCACCACGTCGTCCTGGATGATGGCGAGCAGGCGCTGCTGCTGGGCGGGCTCGCGCACCCGCAACAGGGTATCGATAGCGGAACGGATCGAGCTGAGCGGATTCTTGATCTCGTGCGCCACATCGGCCGCAAACCGCTCGATGGCATCCATGCGCCCCCACAAGGCGGTGGCCGATGCGGAGAGCGCCTGGCCAAGCTCGCCGATCTCGTCGCGCCGGCGCATCAGGCGCGACGGCACGGCGCCGGTCCGGCCATGCCCCTCCCGCATGTCCCGCGCGGAATCCGCAAGCTGCAGGATCGGCCGGGCGATGGTGAGCGACAGATACCAGGACAGCAGCACCGTCAGCACCAGCGCCAGGAAGAACAGCCCGAGGATCGAGGCGCGCACGGCGAACAGGCTGTCATCCACCTCGCGGGCGTCGCGCGTCAGCAGCACGATGCCGACCGTATGCCGGTCGCGCTCCACCGGCTCTGTCACCGTCACCAGCAGCCGGTCATCCTGCGTGCGGCGGATATAGGGCGGCATTTCGTGGCTGTCGTTCGAGCTGGTGAGGCGCAGTTCCTCCTTCACGTCCGGCTGCCAGTCGGGACCGGCGCCGGTCGGGTTCAGCTCGACAGGGGTTTGTGTGTGGTGCGGCAGCAAAGTCAGCAGCCGGTCGTAGATGCGGCCGATCGTGCCGCCGATCGGCCCGCGGTCGGGCGCTGCCGGCAGCGGCTCCGTCGTCACCGCGCCGCCACCGCCGATCCGCACGCGGCTGTCCGCGATCAACGTACTGTCCGGCCCGAAGATCTGCGCCCGGGCGTTCGGAGTGGGATCGGTTAGCCGGCGCAACAGCGGCCGGGCGAGTTCCGGCACCAGCACGGGATTATTAGGGTCGGTAACCCGGACGGCGCTTTCGCCCAGCGCGCCCGCATAGATCCGCGCCTGCTCGCGCAACGCCGAAACTTCCGATTCGAGCAGGCCGTCCTGATACTGGTTCTGATACAGCACCGCCGCCAGCAGCAGCGCGAGCGGCACGAAATTGACCAGCAGCACACGCCGCAGCAACGGCGAGACCCACCGCGTGCGGCGCGCCTGGACGATGATCGGTATGGCTCCCCCGGAATCCGGCATCCTCCAACTGTGAAGCAAGCCGGGGATTCGGGGAATGCCGCGTGTCGATGGAGACGGACTGCTTCACCCCCGCTCGCCTTTGTCACCACCGGCCCGTTGGGCCGCGTTAAAGGCAGCATCAAGGAGTGGGGTGCCACCCTTTCTCAGCCGCGGTTGCCGTAAGGATTGCTGTCAGCTCGTTCCAGAATTTGCCTCTTGGTTGTTCGTTTGATGGCCGAGACTGCTGTTGTGCACCGACGCGCAGCAGCGCGCGCTGCCCTGCGGCGCCGATTGAGCTTCGCACGTGTTGAGGTTCTCAAACTGCTCGGTCGATAACCGCATGCCGCTTCCCTCGATCCCATCAAGCCAAACGGGCAACGCAAGTCTCGTCGTATCGGTTATTGGTTCGCAACCCGCGTCTCCGGACCTTGGTCCGGAGCAGGCACTTGCTGCTCGATTATCCTTCCGTGTTCCCGCGCATCGTCAGGCTCAAGCCTGGACGTTGCGCGCAGTTCGCTTCGGCCGCTGGATCGCGGCTGCGGCCAGGGTCTCCAGCCAGAACGACGCGCCGGGCGTTTGCGCGCCATTCGGGAACCGCAAGGGAATGTCCGTGCCGCCGTTGTCCGACCTGAAGATCTCCGCGACCCTGCCGCCCATTTCCGGGTCGCAGGTCACGTAGTAGTTCGGCAGCACGATCCTGAACGTGGCATGCCCGGCGAGGAGCTGGGCGGCCAGTAGATACTGCTCCGAGTAGAGCCGCCCACTCCACTGCGGCGGGTAGTCGTCGGGCAGGAAGATGTCGTGGATATGGACGAGTACGCCCGGCTTCAGGACCGGCAAGATCTCCAGGAAGAAGACCGTCACGTCGGAGTTCGTGAAGACACGGTGGGACCCGTCGAAGAACAGGATGTCCCCCGCCTCCAGATCAGCGAACATTTCGATGTCGCATGTCTCCAGCGGAGAGCGGACCATCCGGGTGCAAAGGGCGTCGATCTCGGCCCGCGGCTGCGGATCAATGGACACGAGCTCGGTAGGGAGTTTGCCGCTGTCGATAGCGAAGCGGGCGAAACGGGTGGAGTTGCCGGATCCGATCTCCAGGTAGCGTTTCGGCCTGCGCGCCAACAAGAAGGCAACCAGGCTTGCCGCGTCCAGCGCGGTAAACCACACGTTGTTCCACGTAGGCAAGTTTGTGGGCGCGTTTGGGCGCTGGGGCTCGTGGCCGATCGAATGTAGGACGTCACGGCATTCGGCGAGCATCCCGAGCGCCTCCTCGTAGGAGGGGCGGTTCGCGTCCAGGATGGCTGCAATCGCCGGGTGCGACGGCAGCCCGTAGCCGTGGCGCGGGCGCGGATCCACCGGGTAGTAGTCCTTGACGGTGTCGCTCCAGCGCTTGGCGTTAGTAAACCTCATCGTGGATCCCGTCTTCTTCGGTAGGATTATCCCGTGCGGAGAAGGCTTGTGCAAGGGTGCCGATACCGCTCCTGCCGGTGGCAGGTCCGTAGCCCGCCGGACGATCCGCACCTGGGGCAGCATGCCTTCCAGACTGGCACGAAGCCGTCCGAGGTCCTGGCCCACCGGAAACACCGCTCGCCCGAACGAGGACACGCGTGCGATCGCCGACCACAGGAGCTTGCTCCGCACGTCCAGGGGCAACGCTTCGAGGCGTCCGGGTTCGGCCAGCAGTTGCCCGAGCGCAGGGGCGTTTACGACCGGGAGGTAGCCCAGCCCGCGGAGGGTCGCCGCGTCTGACGCTTCCTCCAACAAGATCGCCGAGACGGGCTCGCCGCTCATCGGCACGACTTTCGAAAGGTTCCCCCAGGAGACCTTAAACCCGACGGCGGCGTCCCGACGCTGTTCCTCGAGCGCGGACGTGGCGGAGAGCACTTTCTCCGGCCGGGCGTGCACGGTGAACAGGAGCGTCTCCTCTTCAAAATCAGACGCGTAGGGAAGAGCCCGCTGGACCGGGACAGCGAACAACGGCGTCGGCTCCATCAGCGGAAAGTCCCTCGGTCCGGCAGCGGCCGCAGACATTGCCTGCGAAGGCTCGCCTAGGACATAGGCGGTGGCGAGCGCACACCCCTTGCGCCCGTCGCCGAACGTCCTGATCAGCATCCGTGACGCACGCCGGCGCTTCTCGTTGTAATCCTCGAAGTGGGGCGAAGTCGTGGACCGCCTGCTGGCCAGCATTAGAGGGAGGAGCGCCGCTTCGGTGAGGGTCTTCTGCTCCAGGGCGCCTGCGGCGATGCGCAGCAGAAGCTTCATGTGGGTGCGGTTGGGCACGAATGACTCGACGCGGGCACGCCGTCCATACCTGGCCAGCCACTCCGCCTTGTCGTCGAACCATGCCAAGAAGTCGCGGACTGGGTGGTAGATGAGCCCGTCGGGCGGGCGGGAGACTAACCGCGCGCGATCGTGCGGCAGGCCGGTACGCAAGGTGTCGATCGTGTAGCTGCCGGGCAGCACGGTTGCGAGGTCGCGCCCCTCGAAACCGTTGTTCATCAGTTCGGTCGCGACGAACGCCTCGTCGTTGGGCCAGTCCGCCACGGCCTCCTCAGACCCCGGCACTGGGGCCGCTCGCCGGGCAGCGTGCAGATGGTCGATCGCGCGGCCCGTCAGGCGCGTGAGGGGGAAGATGCAGCCGAAGACGTCGGCGTATCGTCCCATCATGGTGCGGCTCCAACCCCATCTCGCGTCGCGTAAGTCGAGCCGGGATGCCAGTAGATCGGCGTCGCTCGCGTTCAGGGCCTCGAAGGTCGCATCCAGGTCGGCCGCGTTGATGACCACATCCGGCTCGGTCACCCAGTAGAAATCGTAGTGGGGCCTGGCCGCGCGCGTGACGTAGTAGGCATAGTCCCCGCACAGCCTGCCGATCTGCGGGTGGACGAAGAGACCGAGCGCCTGCAGCCTTGCGGCGTCGAATCCGATCTTGGCGCGCCCGCCCATGTCGACCGGGCCGTCCCGTTCGTCGCAGCAGATCACGGCATCGGCGGCGCGCAAGGCGGCGTAGCGGTCGTAGGCGGCCAGCGTTTCGGCGTCGGCCCTGTGCGTCCGGAGTATAATCAGCGTGCGCATCGATGCCAGGCCCCTTCGAAACCGCTATGCGACTCTGGTCGGTTAGCATGCCCGTGGATCTTGCCAAACCAAGGACGCGGTATCCGCCTTCCGCCAGGTGGTCCTCCCCGCCCTTTCCAAGGCCGGCGACGCTCTCGCCAAAAAGGGGCACGGGAGTGGTCGCAAGCGTGCGACCCTTCTGGGGCATTAAAGCCGCTGGTTCGGCGAGCGATGGTTGATACAGGGTTATTGCGTTGAACGATCTTGCTCAGGGCCGCCTTGCGTCTGACCCGCACACCGAGAAGCGGCATACTCGAGACTGCTTGCACGCTTTGGCAGGGTCGACGAAGCAGAGGCCGTGTGCGTCTCCGTTTAACGAGCTTTGCCGATGGTCCAAGGCTGCTTATCCATGAATGAAAACGTGGTGGAAGGGCGTGGCATAGATACCGCCGGGTGGCAGGGTCTCGCCATGGATGCCTACAGCCGTCATGCCGCAACTGGAGCGGTATCTGCCAGACCGTCTCTCGCGCCGTGAGGCAGCTGGACTGGCTGCCGGCGCCGGCGGACTGGAACGGGGCTTTGCAAGCGCTGAAATCGTCGGGCGGGGATGGCTGGCGTGAGGCGGCGGCGCTCGCGAACATGCAAATCGATTTCACCCGTACAGCAGGCCTGGACAGTCTGGTGCGCCGCCGGCACGGGCAGACACCGCCCGCCGGGCTCCAAACCAGTCCGATCCGGCTCGCGGTTTTCGGGTCGTCCACGCTGGCACATCTGCTGCCGGCCATCAGGGTCGCCGGGCTGCGCCGTGGATTGTGGATCGCGACCTGGGAGAACGAGTACGGGCAATATCGTCAGGCGCTGGCCAACCCGCCCGACGAGCTGCGTGCGTTCGCGCCCACCGCCGTGCTGATCGCGCTCGACGCCCATGAACTGACCAGGAGCGTGCATGCCGGCCTGTCCCAGGAGGAGGCCGATGCGGCACTTGCCGAGGCCAAGGCCAACATCGTGCAATGCTGGCGACGTGCGCAGGAGGCGTTTGGCTGCCTAGTGTTGCACCAAACGGCACTCGACGTGCATCCGCCGATCCTTGGCCAGAACGAGCAGCGCCTGCCCGGCTCGCGGCGCCGCTTCCTGGCCCGGCTGAACGAGGATTTGCGGGCGATGGCCGTCGAACATGGCGTCGATCTCGTGGCGCTCGACGACGCAGTCAGCGGTGGCGACGGGCTGGCGGCCTGGCACGATCCGGCATTGTGGCACCGCGCCAAGCAGGAGGTCTCGCCCGTGGCAGCCCCGAGCTATGGCGAGCTGGTCGGCCGGCTATTGGCGGCGCGGCAGGGGCGATCCGCGAAATGCCTGGTGCTGGATCTCGACAATACTCTGTGGGGCGGCGTCATCGGCGATGACGGGCTCGACGGGATCGAGATCGGCCAGGGCAGCGCGCTGGGCGAGGGTTTCGCCGCCTTGCAGGCCTACGCGAAGGAGCTCGGACGTCGCGGCGTCATCCTCGCCGTGTGCTCGAAGAACGACGAGGCGCGCGCGCTGGAGCCGTTCGAACGACATCCCGAAATGATCCTGAAACGCCAGGACATCGCCGCCTTTCGAGCCAACTGGGATGACAAGCCGGGTAATTTGCGCGCCATCGCGAGGGAGCTGAACATCGGCCTCGATGCCCTGGTGTTCCTCGATGACAATCCGTTCGAACGCAACCTGGTGCGGCAGGAGCTGCCGATGGTCGCCGTGCCGGAGTGGGACCGCGAACCTGCCGCAGCACCCGCGCTGCTCGCCAGGGCCGGCTACTTTGAAAGTGTCGGCCTGACCGACGACGACCGCGCCCGCGGCTTCCAGTATCAGGAAAATCGCGCGCGCGAGGCCTTCGCGTCCGAGGCGACCGACCTCGGCGCGTATCTGCGCGGCCTGGGCATGCGCATGGTGTGGAACCGCTTCGACAGCGTGAGCCTGCAACGCGTCGTGCAGCTGATCAACAAGACCAACCAGTTCAACCTGACGACCCGACGGCATGGCGAGGCCGAGATCCGCAAGGTGATGGACGATCCGGCCGCAATCGGTTTGCAGATGCGCCTGCTCGACCGCTTCGGCGACAACGGCCTCGTCGCCATCGTAATCGGCCGCCTTACCGGCGACGCGCTCGACATCGACACCTGGCTGATGAGTTGCCGCGTGCTCGGGCGGCAGATGGAAGCGGCGACCCTCTCTTTGCTTGCATCGCAGGCCAGGGAAATTGGTGCGCAAAGGCTGATCGGCCACTACGTGCCGACGGCCAAGAACGGCATGGTTCGGGAGCATTACGCGGCACTCGGCTTCCACAAGGTTTCCGAGGCTGCCGACGGAGCGACTGTCTGGCAGCTCGAGCTCGACGGCTTTGTGCCGGAACCGATCGTCATCGATATCGTAGGCGCAAACACACTGGCTGGGGTCACGGCATGACGGACGAAAGTGCACTCTACGCCCAACTCACGGAGATATTCCGCGACGTCTTCATGCGCGACGACATGGAGATCTCGCCGGGTCTGTCGGCGCGCGATGTCGAAGGTTGGGACAGCTTCAAGCAGATCGAGATCATGGTCTCGGTCGAAGAACGCTTCGGCATCAAGCTGAACACCCGCGAGATCGACCGCCTGAAAACCGTGGGCGACCTTGCAAAGGTGATCGCCGTGAAAACCGCGTCACCGTAAAAGACCGGTCTTCCACCGCGTCGCGGGGCGGTGCCACACTGCAGCCCGTCGCGAGATCGCGCAGGCAGGGAGCCGGTTGCATGATGGACAAGCGAAAGGCCGCCGCCGCACTCGTGCTTGTCATGGCGTGCAGGAGTGCCGCCGCCGCACCCGACGTGACGCTGGCGCCAGGCACCTTGTCCGTCGGGGCGAAGGCTGCGCGGGCGTTGCAGCCGGCCCCGCTGCCGGATGCGGAGAAGTGGCGGCTGATCCGCCAGCGCGTGAAATACGTGTTCGTGCTGTTTCAGGAGAACCGCTCGTTCGACCACTATTTTGGCACGTATCCCGGTGCCAACGGCCTGTTCGCCAGTTTCCCCGGTGCCGATCAGGCCGATACGATGCAGCAGGCGGCCAATCAAAGCGGCAGTTTCCGCCAGCCCATCTGGAATACCGACGGCAGTCTTTCCACCATCACGCCATTTCTGATTCCACGCTCAATTCAGGATAAGAGCGGGCGCAAAGTAGAGCTGTATCCGGAAGATACGTTCAGCGTAGATCACTCGCATCTGGGCATGGCGAACTCCATGCATTTCGACAAGGCGACGGAGTCGGTGTCGAAGAACGACGGCTACGTGCTCGATATGGAAAAACTGAAATACCGCGGCGACGACAGCGACGAAGCCTCGCTCGTCATGCTGGATGACACGAAGCGTAGCGGAAAGCCGGCACTGAAAGTGAAGCAGGAGGCGGAAATGATGGTGGCGCACCTCGATTGCAACACCATTCCGTTCCTCTGGCAGTACGCCGACCGGTTCACGTTGTTCGACAATTTTCACCAGACAACCATCGGTCCGTCCACACCCAACGCGATTGCGATGATTTCGGGACAGACCGGCGAGACGCAATGGGCGCTGCATCCAGCAACAACAGGCAAGAACCTGGGCGACGGACAGCAGATACCGAACATGAACGATTCGGCGCCGTTCGCGGGCAGCGTGAACGACATCAGTCCCGGTCCGAAGCCGCCTTATGGCCCGGACGAACAGGCGTTCGGCGGTGTCGTTCAGGAACAGCCACTGCCACCAGCCGACGGGCCGCTCAGCACCGTCATCCTCAAGGGTCATCCAGGCGCGTACAACGGACTTCCGAAACTTGCGGCACAGCCGGCTCTCACCTTCGCGTCGCTGCCGCTCTCCTTCATGGGGCCGGACAGCACCGCGATCAACGCGCAGGACGAGGCGCCGGCGCTCGATCTCGCCGATATCCAGAACGACATCGCCTCCGTCGCGAGCAAGAACAAAGCGGTTCCCTGGGGCTGGTATCAGCAGGGTTTCGGCAAGGAGCCGTTCGACGGCAAGGCGACGATCGCGCTATCCCCGGCCTCGACGGCACACCCATCCTACATCGTGCACCATAACGGGCCGCAATATTTCGGCTATCTCGGCGACAACCCTGTGGAACAGGCCCGCATGCACAGCCTGTCGCAGTTCTACGACGACATTGCGAACCAGGCGCTGCCGGAAAGCGGCGGCGTCTTCTACGTTCGTGGTGGGTACTACAACAACGACGATCTGCAGACGCTGGATCCGAACCCGAACGTGCGCGCCATTTACGCCGGCAACGACGACCATCCGGGGTATTCCGATGCGCAGATATCCGAAGCGCTGGTCGCCGACTCGGTCAACGCGATCGCGCATAGCCGCTACTGGGCGCAGTCCGCAATCATCATCACCTATGACGAAACCGACGGGCTGTATGACCATGTTCCGGAGCGCGTTCGCTCATGGGGGCCGGACCATGTGCCGCTCACCGGCGGCCCACGAATTCCTGCAATCGTGGTGTCGCCGTTCGCGCGCGCCCACGCGGTGAGCCACGTCTACAGCGAGCACAGCTCCGTCATCAAATTCATCGAAAAGCTGTTCGGACTGATCCCGCTCGCCGATCTACCCGACGAGGAACGCGGCCGTGCAGCAGGCGCCGCCAACAGGGATTTTGACGCGCCCGGCGGCCATGCGCAGCAGGACCTGGGTCCTGCCGACGACAAGGTCGCGATGGGCGATCTTGCCGAGGCGTTCGACGAGGCGCGCCTGCGGGGACGCGCCGACATGCTGGCGCCGGACTACGCCACCGTCTCCGGCGTGCGCGTCCTGCCGCATTATGGCGGCGAAGGCTGCAATACCCTGCACATCGTGCCGACGGATTACCCGAACGGTGTCTCGCCTGGAGCTGAAACCGATCCGCCGCCGGACGACTTCAACCCCCGCCCCATCGTGACGCCAGGCACGCCATCCGACGGCAGTTGGGTTCCCTGACGAGCCATTCAGAGCACCAGAAAAGCCACGCTCGCCGCCGCCATCACCGCTGTTCCCAGCCAGCCAAGTGCCAGCAGCCAGTTTGGCAACAACAGGCTTCCCATCACCTTGGGATTACGGCCCATGACAAGCATTGTCGCCATCAGCGGTGCTGCAAGCAGGCCGTTCAGAACGGCACTCCAATACAACGCCTTGACCGGATCGATGCTGGTCATGTTCAGCACGGCGCCGACCGCGGTTGCTGCGGCGATCACACCGTAGAAGGCACGCGCGTCGGTCCATTTTAGCCCAAGTCCCTCGACCCAGCCGAAGCTTTCGCAAACCGCATAGGCGGACGAACCCGCGAGCACGGGAATGGCGAGCAACCCTGTGCCGATGATGCCGCAACCGAAAAGCGCAAAGGTTGCCGCACCGGCGATCGGCCGCAACGCTTCGGCGGCCTGAGCGGATGTCTGGATGTCGAGCAGGCCGGCCTGATGCAGCGTCGCTGCTGTCGCGATGATGATGAACAATGAAACCAGATTGGAGTAACCCATGCCGATCCAGGTATCCGCGCTAATACGGCCGAGATCGGCGTCGGCGTCTTCCGGCATGTCGCGCAACGGTGGCAACGCCTGCACCTCGCGCTCCTCCACTTCCTGCGCCGCCTGCCAGAAAAACAGATAGGGGCTGATCGTGGTGCCAAGTACGGCCACCAGCGCCTCCATGTGCGTCCGGTCGAGGATGATGGAGGGCAGCACGATGTCGTGCGCGGCCTGCCGCCAGTCGACATGGACTGCGAAGACGACAGCGACATAGGCAAATAGCGACAGCGTCAGAAGCTTCAGCACCTCGGCATAACGGCGGTAGCTGAGGAACACTTCGAGCACCACGCACAACACACCGAAACCGGTGGTGTAGGCGAGAGTCGGACCGCCGGCGAGCAGCTGCAGCGCGGCTCCCATGGCGCCCAGATCGGCGCCGAGATTGGCCACGTTTGCGACGAGCAGAATTGCCACCGCGGCGCGCAGCAGCCATGGAGGATAATGCAGGTGCAGGTTCTTCGCGATGCCCGCGCCGGTTACGCATCCGATGCGCGCGCTCACGATCTGGATCGCCGACATCAGCGGATAGCTGAACAGCATCACCCAGCCCATCGAGTAGCCGAACGCGGCGCCCACCTGGGAATATGTCGCAATGCCGCTCGGATCGTCGTCCGCGGCTCCGGTGACGAGACCCGGCCCCAGCGACTTCACCCAGCTGCGGCGGGGCTTTATTGCGGTCATGCTCATGCCGGGCACCCTGGACGATGCAACGAAGCCCGGCAACGATCCTGGTCGATGCGCATGTGAACCTGCGCCGCAATCAGGCGGCTACCTGCCACGCTTTCCGGAACACCACGCTGATGTTGTTCGCAGGCATCCCGATACGGCTGGCAAGGTCGAACCCGTGTTCTCCGGCCAAAGCCACGACGACGCCGAGATCGCGCAAACCCCATCGCGGATCGCGCGCCTTCAGGTCGATGTCAAACGCGGCATTGCCTGCCGCCAGTTCCACGCCGGGCTCCTTGAACGGCCCGTAAAGCACCACCACGGCACCCGCCGGCAGCACTCTCGACGCGCCAGCAAACAGCCCTTCGGTCGCGTTCCAAGGCGCTATGTGGACCATGTTGATCGCAACGACCGCGTCGGCCCGAGCCACCGGCCAGCTTTCCGGCCGTGCTGCATCCAGCATCAGCGGCGGGAGCAAATTCCCAAGTCCCGCCTCCTCCCGCCAGGCGGCGATGCTGGCCAGCGCGGCCGCGTCGTGGTCGGTCGGTTGCCAGGCGAGCGCCGGGAGCGCTGCGCTGAACCATGCCGCATGTCCGCCGGTGCCGCTGGCGACTTCAAGCACCAGCCCCGTTTCTGGCAACGCATCGCGCAACACCTGCAGGATCGGCGCGCGGTTGCGTTCGACGGCGGGCGCCGACAGGGCAGCCGTGCTCATGACGCCATCCTCCTCAATTTCGTTCACCTTGCACTGCACCATGCAGCCGCCCAACTCCGCCTGACACTACGAGGATCTTCCGTCCATGCCTTCGCTGTTCGACCCGATCCGCCTCGGCGCCATCGAAGCGCCAAACCGCATCCTCATGGCGCCGCTCACCCGCGCCCGCAGCACGCGCGAGCATGTGCCCACGCCCGTCATGGCCGAGTATTACAGCCAACGCGCCAGCGCCGGCCTGATCATTTCCGAAGCCACCGGCATCAGCCGGCAGGGCCTCGGCTGGCCCTACGCGCCCGGCCTGTGGTCCGCCGAACAGGTGGCAGCCTGGCGCCCGGTGACCGACGCCGTGCACGAGGCCGGCGGCCGCATCTTCGCCCAGCTCTGGCACATGGGCCGCATCGTGCATCCGAGCTTCCTTGGCGGCGACCAGCCGGTCTCGTCGTCGGCCACCACAGCACCCGGCAAGGCGCATACCTATGACGGCAAGCAGCCCTACACCGAAGCGCGTGCCCTGCGGCTGGACGAAATTCCGGGCCTGATCGAGGATTACCGCGTCGCCGCGCGTAACGCGATCGAGGCCGGGTTCGACGGGGTGCAGATCCATGCCGCGAATGGCTACCTGATCGACCAGTTCCTGCGCGACAACTCCAACTTCCGCACCGACCAGTATGGCGGCTCCATCGAGAACCGCATCCGCCTGCTGACCGAGGTGACGCAGGCCGTGGCCGACGCGGTCGGCGCGGGCCGCACCGCCGTCCGCCTCTCTCCCAACGGCGACACGCAGGGCGCCAACGACAGCAATCCGGACGCACTGTTCGGCGCTGCGGGTGCCGCCCTCGACAGGATCGGTATCGCCTTCCTCGAACTGCGCGAGCCGGATTTCGACGGCACGTTCGGGCGCGCCGAAGTGCCGCCGGTGGCGCCCGCCATCCGCGCCGCGTTCAAGCGACCGCTCGTGCTGAACTCGGACTATGACGATGTGCGTGGCCAGGCGATGCTGGATGCAGGCACCGCGGACGCCATCGCATTCGGCCGCACCTTCATCTCCAATCCCGACCTGCCGCGCCGTTTCGCCGAGAAGATACCGCTCGCGAAGGACGACATGGCGACCTGGTACAGCCAGGGCCACGAGGGCTACATCGACTACCCGATGGCCGGTTCAGCCGCCGGATAGGCACGGCCGGGTCGCGTCCAGGTTGCGGGCGAGCGCAAAAGCCCGCACACTTGCTGCATCGCAAACCTCGTGACGGCCGGACAGAAATCACGCATGCCAGGCCTTGCACGGGCAAACTCATCCGCATTGACCGACGCTTTCTGGCGAACGCTGTTCCGCTTCGCCTTCCCAGTCGCCCGTATCTGGTGGAGTTTCACCCGGCCGCTGCACGAGGGGGCGCTCGTCGCGGTCTATGTCGGCGGCCGGCTCCTCCTGCTGCGTTCCTCCTACCGCAAAGTCTGGAATTTCCCTGGTGGAAGTGTGCGACCCGGCGAGAATCCCGAGGCAGCGGCACGGCGCGAGCTGGAGGAGGAAATCGGCCTCGCCGCCCCGGCGCTCACCCTAGTCGGAACCGAGTCCGGCCTGTGGGACGGGCGGCGCGACCAGGTGCATCTGTTCGAGTTGCGCCTGGACCAGCTGCCCGTCATGCAGCTGGACAACCGCGAAATCGTCGCCGCGGAATTCTTCGAGCCGGCGGCCTGCCGCGCGCTCGCCGTGACGGAACCGGTTTCAGCCTATCTCGACCGAAAAGCCACAAGCCTCGTCGATTGAACGCACGGGTCCGACGCGTTAGTGCTCGCACTTGCGGATTCGGAGGCCGACATGAAGCAGCTCGTAGCAACGCCCTTTCTGGCGGCGGCGCTATTCTCCACCGCCGTGTCTGCCGCGACGATCGCGCCGGCGCCCAAAGCGGAGCCGCAAACCGTTACCGACACCATCCAGGGCGTGACGATCAGCGACCCGTACCGGTGGCTCGAAAACGGTGCCGATACCAAGGTGAAAGCCTGGAGTGCGGCCGAAAACGGTCGGACGCGGGCCTACCTGGACGGCCTCGCGCAGCGCAGTGCCGTCCGTGCGGAGCTGAAGCGGATCATATCGGGCTCGTCGGTGTCGTATTATGGGTTGTCGGCGCAAGGAGGCCATGTCTTCTGCATGTTCTTCGATCCGGCAAAGCAGCAGCCGATGCTGGTCGAACTCGACGCATCGGCCGATCCGAAAAGCCGCCGGATCATGATCGATCCGAACACGATGGATGCCGCCGGCCACACCGCCATCGACTGGTTCGTCGCCTCGCCGGACGGACGCCACATCGCCGTGTCGCTGTCGAAGAACGGCAGCGAGGATGGCGACCTGCATGTGTTCGATGCGACTGACGGCTCGGAAAGCCAACCCGCAATTCCGCATGTGCAATACGCAACCGCAGGCGGCAGCCTCGCCTGGAATGCCGACGGCACCGGCTTCTGGTACACGCGCTATCCCGGCGAGGAAGCACCCGAAGCCAACCGCCACTACAATCTGCAGGTCTATTACCATCCGTTCGGTAAGGGCGCAAAAAACTCTGACTGGCACAGCGACAAGCTCGTGCTCGGCAAGGCAGACGGGCTCGAGCGCATCTCGGAAATCTTCCTGGACAATCGCTACAGGCGGCAGGCTGTTGTCGCCATGGTCCAGCGTGGCGATGGTGGCGAGTTCAGCCACTTCGTGTTGCGGCAGAATGCGAAGCCGCTGCGGCTCGCCAACTACGCCGACCGCATTGCGTCCGCCGTCATGGGGCCTGACGACGCGATCTACGGCGTTTCCCACGCCGGCGCGCCGAACGGCAAGATCGTAAAGCTTGCAGCGCCCTTCAGCGAGGATGCGCTTGCGAAGGCGCCCGTGATCGTGCCGGAAGCGGATGCGTCCATACGCGTCGACGGCATCGAGCAGAATGCACCGCCCGTTGCCTTCGCAGGCAACCGCATGGTCGTACGCCTGCTGGCGGGCGGGCCCACCGAACTGCGCGTCTATGCGCTGGACGGCAAACCTTCCGGCACCATCGCGACACCAGGTGTTGCCGACGTTTCCGAACTTGTCGCCATGGACGATGGCTCGCTGCTGTTCGACGTCTCCGGCTACCTCAAGCCGCGCTACTTCGCGCGCTGGACGCCGGCCTTGAACAGCGTCGCCGAAACCGGATTGAAGCAGACCAGCCCAGCCGATTTCAGCGATGCGCAGGTGACGCGCGTGTTCGCGACGTCGAAGGACGGCACGAAGATCCCGGTCAACATCATCAGCCGCAAGGGCACCAAACTCGACGGAACCAACCCAACCGTCCTCTACGGCTACGGCGGCTACGGCATCAGCATGACGCCCGAATTCATCGGTGGCGCTGGGCGCGTGTGGCTGGATGCGCGCGGCATCTTCAGCGTGGCGAATATCCGCGGCGGTGCGGAGTTCGGTGAACACTGGCACCAGGGCGGCGCGCTCCTGAACAAGCAGAACGTGTTCGACGATTTTGCTGCCGCGGGACAATATCTGATCGACCAGCACTACACGTCGCACAACAAGCTCGCCTTGTTCGGCGAATCCAATGGCGGGCTGCTGATGGGCGCCATGATCACGCAGCATCCGCAACTGGCGCACGCCGTGGTGTCGCGCGTCGGCATCTACGACATGATGCGCGTTGAACTCGATCCGAACGGCGCCTTCAACACTACCGAGTTCGGCTCGGTGAAGGACGCGGCACAGTTCCGCGCCCTGTACGCCTACTCGCCATATCACCACGTGCGCGCGGGCGAGCGCTACCCCGCCATGTTGTTCACCGCCGGCGACACCGACGGGCGGGTAAACCCCATGCACAGCCGCAAGTTCGTCGCGGCCTTGCAGGCGGCGGACGCCTCGGCCTTGCCCGTGCTGCTCGCCACCAGCGCCAATTCCGGCCACGGCATGGGCGACCCGCTCGACGCCAGGATCGACCGGTATGCCGACATACAGTCCTTCCTGATCGACCAGCTCGGCGCCGATTTCGCACCCTCGTCGCGGTGATGCCCCCCGGCTGAACGCCAGTTATGCTGAACGCCAGCCTTGATCCCGCGTTAGCCCGCCAGGAGGACCTGACATGAGCTCACTTTTCCCAGCCCTCGGCGCCTCGGTCGCCATGGCCGGCGCCGACAAGCTTTCCGGCAACTGCGGCTACGCCAATTTGTTCCGCCACCTCGGCTGGTCCAAAGGCGACATGCAGGCCGCCGCCGCCGCCGAGTTCATCGGCGGCATCCTGATGACCACCCGCACCACCCGCAAAGTCGGCGGCCTCCTGGTCGCAGCCGCTTCAGGGGCCGTGCTGGCCGCCGAAATAGAACACGGCGACAACAAGCTGGCAGCACCGCGCGCGCTGGTTATGTTAGCGGGGCTGGCGGCGTTTGTGCTGCCGACACGACGCTGAAGGATGCGGGAAGACCGCCCGTCGGTGCGACGTTTTCGTTAGTCAAACTAGCTTCATTTGCGTAATGGTGGTTCACCGGATTCTCGAGGAACCACTGAGATACGCGACGACATGGTGCGGCGAGTGGTCGCCGAATTCTTCGGAACGTTCTGGCTTGTGTTCGGCGGCTGTGGCAGCGCCGTGGTATCGGCAGCCTTTCCTCAGCTGGGGATAGGCTTCCTCGGCGTGTCCTTCGCCTTCGGCCTGACCGTTCTGACCATGGCCTACGCAGTGGGCCCCATCTCCGGCGGCCATTTCAATCCTGCCGTGACACTCGGACTGTGGTCGGCCGGCCGTTGCGCCAACAAGCACGTGCTGCCTTACATCGCCGTCCAGGTTTTGGCGCCGTCTGCGCATCGTTCGTGCTGTGGATCATAGCGTCCAGCAAGACCGGCTGGGTGATGGGCGGCTTCGCTTCGAACGGCTACGGCGCGCTCAGCCCCGGAGGCTACGGGATGGGCGGCGCGTTCGTCGCCGAGCTGGTGCTGACGTTCTTCTTCCTGCTCATCATCGTCGGCACCACCTCGAAGGGCGCCGCCACCGGATTCGCCGGTATTCCGATCGGCTTCGCACTCACCCTCATCCACCTCATCTCAATTCCCATCACCAATACCTCGGTCAACCCCGCCCGCAGCACCGGCCCGGC
>CAZZVF010000015.1:0-20850 GCA_964657355.1 uncultured Buchnera sp. | reverse complement strand
GATCTCTACGCCCGGCTTCGCAGCAGCGCGAAGGCCCGCTCGTCGCGATCCTGCCGGGCGGGATCGGAGTGCCTGGTGTCACCGACCGTGTGCCACGCCAGCACCTCCCAGCCGGTGCGCTCGAACAGGCGCACGAGGCCCGCCTCCGAGAAGATCCAGAAATTGGTCGCGTCGTTGTTCGCCTCTGTCGGCCCGAGCAGATAAGCGACCGGAATGTCGCGCAGCTTTTGGCCGCCCGACCTGAACGGCCCGACTCCGCCGCCTGAGGGCGCGAACCGCGCGACCCGCGTGCTGACGAGCAGATGGCGCCCCGATTTCGCCAGGTGCTCCATGACGTAGAACGAGTTTTTCAGGTGGTAGAGGATGCCCAGGAAGAACACGAGGTCGTAGCGTTCCTGCGGCAGCGCAAAGTAGCTGTCGAGATCGATGTCGTGAATCGCCACGCGCGATTTCAGCGTCTCCGCCAGCAGCCGGGCGCCACGCAGGCCGTTGAAGTTGGTCGGCGGGTGATCGATGATATCCGCCTCGTAGCCGAGGGATGCCAGAAAGAACGCGAGATCGCCCTAGGCGGCGCCGACATCGGCAGTGCGCTTCCCCGCGAGTAGCGTGGCCAGCGGAAACCGCTCGAGCAGCGGCCGCAAGTGCGCGAAGTTGGTCAGCGTGCCGTACGGATACCAGCCGAAGTCTGGCGTGAGCCCCGCCTTGGTCGCGTCGAGCGTGCGGCCGAATTCCCGGGCCGTCTGCTACAGCGCCAGCGCATCCATGGGCAAGGTTCCGACTCTGCTGTGGACGAGAGGCTACAGGAGGGGCGGGGTTGAGCCAAATTCCTCCTCTCGCACGTTTAAACGTTTCCAAAGTCAATGGTAGCTGCCTTGCAGGCTGCCGACTTTTCCGGCAACGTAGTATGGCATAGAATTCCGTAATGAAACGCTGCGAGACGGGGGCTTCAAGTAGCCACTGAACGACCTGCGGACGCCTTTGGTATCAGCGCCTGAGGAACGTCTTGATGGAGTTTTCGATGATGAATTATACCAACAGCCGGCGCTTTTTGGCGGCCTTTCCGTTCTCGCTGCGTTCCATGCTCATGTCACTAGTCACGACCTTTGTCTGCGCAGGCGGTGCCGTCGCGCAGAACAATCCGATCAAACACGTGATCATTATGATGCAGGAGAACCGGTCATTCGATAGCTACTTCGGGACTTATCCCGGCGCCAACGGCATCCCGCAGGGCACGTGTGTTCCTATCGATCCGGACAACTACTCGAAAGGCTGCGTAAAGCCGTTCCATGATCCCCACGATCAGAACTACGGCGGCGGTCATGGTGCACGAAGCGCGAAGGCCGACCTGAACGATGGCGTTAAGAAAGCGCTGCTTGACGGGTTTGTCAGCCAGGAAACACGAGGCGCATCGAAGCATTGCGTCCATCCTAACACCAGCCGGTGCAGCGGTACATTCGACGGAGTAGCCAGGCACGATGCCATGGGCTACCACACCGCAGACGAAATTCCGAACTATTGGGCCTACGCTCAAAACTTCGTTCTACAGGACAGCATGTTCGAAGGGGTCCGGGGTTACTCGTTCTCTTCGCATCTGGACCTGACCAGCGAATGGTCTGCAATCTGTTCAGATCAAACTTTGCTCGGTACCTGCATGAGTACTTTGCTGCCAGCCCCAATTACCAAGTATACCTCTCTTCCCTGGGCTAATTTGTTCCAGTTGCTCGACCGTCATTTGGTAAGTTGGAAGTATTATTTGGAGGAGGGCACGATACCTGATTGCGACGATGGCGACGAGGACTGTCCGCCGGCACCGCAAGTTTCGACCGTGCCATCCATTTGGAATCCAGCGCCACTCTATTCCTCCGTCATTGCTAAGGGCCGGAACTACCTCAAGGAACATAATCCGAAAATCGACCAGTTCTATGTGGACCTGCAACAAGGCACCTTACCGCAGGTCTCGTGGATTATTCCGAGCGACAATCATAGTGAGCACCCGCCAAACGGCGTCACCTCCGGAATGGAAAACGTCACTGCGCTGGTCAATGCGGTCGCAAGTTCGCGCTATTGGAATAGCACCGCGATATTTCTGACATGGGATGAATGGGGTGGCTTTTATGACCACGTCGTCCCTCCAAACGTCGACCAGAACGACACGCAGTTTCACGTTCAAGGCTTTGGACTTCGCGTGCCTGGCTTGCTTATCAGCGCCTGGGCTCGCAAAGGTTACATCGACCATCACGTACTCAGCTTCGATAGCTACGCGACATTCATAGAAAACCTTTTCATGGAGCGTGCTCGGCTCGATCCGGCGAAACTTGGCCAGCCGGATAACCGTCCGACTATCAGGGACGAACTGACCACAGTTAAGTTCATGGACGGCACTAGGCGACGTATCGGCAGCCTCTGGGCCGAGTTCGACTTCAAGCAAACACCGCTACCGCCGTTGATTCTGTCCGCACATATTCCGACGGCTATTCTTGTCGCATGCAACAGCAACCCCAATGATACACACGCGCGGTGCAAGAAGCCGACTGTTACGGTTCAGTGGACCGCCGTAACGGGACCGAAGGTACCGGGGCCGTTCACCTATCACGTTGTGCGTGACGGTAGGGATCTTCCTCAATGCGTCGGCACGGCGACCACTTGCACTGATACGCCCGGGACTGGTGCGCATCTGTATCGTGCCTATTCGATCGATACAAACGGTGTGAAGAGCCCGATGTCCGCCGCCGCGGAGGCCGACGAGCCCTAGTTCGGTAGCCGAACCATGTGACCCGCCGCCTTGACCAAACTCCAGCGCCGGTACATCGCGCTGCTTCATGGAGCAATGCGATGTCCTGATCCTCGGCGCGGGGGCGGCCGGGTTGATGTGTGCGGCGGTCGCGGGCAGGCGGGGGCGGCGCGTGGTGGTGCTGGACCATGCGCGGCAGGCTGGCGAGAAGATCCTGATTTCCGGTGGCGGGCGCTGCAACTTCACCAATCTGCAATGTGTGCCCGAGCGTTTCTTCTCGGCTAATCCGCATTTCGCGCGGTCTGCGCTGGCGCGCTACACGGCGCAGGATTTTGTCGACCTGGTCGGCCGGCACCGCATCCCCTGGCACGAGAAAACCCTCGGCCAGTTGTTCTGCGATGGCTCGGCGCGCGGCATCGTGGCCATGCTGCTCGCCGAATGCGGGGCGGCCGGCGCTGAAATCCGGCTGCAGCAGCGCGTCACCGATGTGTCCCGTGCCGACCGCTTCCGGGTGGAGACCGATGCGGGTCCGATCGAAGCGGAGTCGCTCGTGCTGGCGACCGGCGGCCTGTCGATCCCGAAGCTGGGTGCGACCGGCCTTGCGCATGACATCGCCAGCCGCTTCGGGCTCAAGCTCTCCGGGACCCGTCCGGCGCTGGTGCCGCTCACGCTGCAACGGAGCGAACTCGAACGCACCCAGGCGCTGGCCGGCGTCTCGCTCGGCGTGATCGCACGCTGCGGTCGCACGCGCTTCCAGGAGGCGATGCTGTTCACCCATCGCGGCCTGTCCGGCCCCTCCATCCTGCAGATTTCCTCCGTCTGGCGCGAAGGCCAGGAGATCGCGCTCGACCTGCTGCCGGACGCTGCACCGGGAGCACTCCTCGCCGCCAAGCGCGCCCGCCCGAAATCAGGCCTGCGTGGCGTGCTCGGCGACCTGGTGCCGCAGCGCCTGGCCGATGTGCTGCTGCCGCCCGCCATGGCGGCAGGGCCGATGGCCGATCTGAAAGACTGCGATCTCACTACACTCGAAACCCTGCTGCGGGCGTGGCGTCTCGCACCCGCCGGCACCGAAGGCTATGCCAAGGCCGAGGTGACGCTCGGCGGCGTCGATACCGGCGCCCTGTCGCAAAAGACGATGGGCGCACGCGACGTGCCGGGGCTGTTCGTGGTGGGGGAGGCGGTGGACGTGACTGGCTGGCTGGGCGGCTACAATTTCCAGTGGGCGTGGGCCAGCGGGTTCTGCGCGGGTGAAGCGGCGTGATGCCGCCCGAACCGGAGCGCCGCTCCTTCAGGTCGGGCCGCCTCTCGCTCAATGCGGTGAGCTGGGGCAAACCGGACGCGCCGGTGCTGCTGCTCGTGCATGGCGGCATGGACCATTGCCGCAACTGGGACTGGGTCGCGGCGGAGTTTGCCGACGAATGGCACATCGTGGCGCCCGATTTGCGCGGCCACGGCGACAGCGACTGGACCAACGATGGCGAATACAGCCTTGCCGCCATGGTATTCGACCTGGCCGAACTGGTGCGCACGCTGCCGGATGCGCCGGTGAGCATTATTGGCCACTCGATGGGCGGCAACGTCGCCACAAGGTTCGCCGCCTGCTTTCCGGACAAGGTGTGGCGGCTGGTGTCGATCGAAGGCCTCGGCATCTCGCCGCGCATGATGGCCGAGCGCGAGGCGCGCGCGCCGTCGGACCGCCTCGCCGAATGGATTGCGGAGCGGCGGGAGTCGCTCGGGCGGGTGCAGCGGCGCTATGCGAGCGTGGAGGCGGCCGGCGCCAGGATGCAGGCGCAATACGACTTCCTGACGCCTGAGCAGGCGCTGCATCTGACCATCCATGGCACGCGCCGAGGCGACGACGGCAGCTTCGGTTGGAAGTTCGACCCGCTGTTCCGCACCCAGCCGCCGCCGGACCTCGGTGCGGCCGAACTGGCGCGGCTATGGGCGCGGGTCCGCTGCCCGACACTGCTGGCCTATGGCACGGAAAGCTGGGCCTCGAACCCCGAGACCGACGGACGAGCGGCGCATTTTCCGGATGCAAAGGTGGTCATGTTCGAGCGTGCGGGACACTGGCTGCATCACCAGCAGACCGAAGCCTTCGTGAAAGCGGCACGCGTCGCCCTCAAGTAGGTGTTCCCAGGGCTACGGCCCGCACTGGCAGGAGCACCGGATGTTGACCGATTTCGCCGATAAGCTTGGTCAGGCTTTGCTCATGACCGCCGGGATGGCCTGGCAAACGGGGTGGAGCCTGGCCCTCGGCTTCACGCTGTCGGGGCTGATCCAGGCGCTGGTATCGCAGGACCGCATGCGCCGGGCGTTGGGTGGTAACGGCATGCGGCCGGTTGTGCTCGCCTCGGTATTCGGCGCGGCGAGCTCCAGCTGCTCCTACGCCTCAGCCGCGGTCAGCCGAACCCTGTTTAAGCGTGGCGCCGGCCTGGTGCCGTCGCTCGCCTTCCTGTTCTCGTCGACCAACCTCGTCGTCGAACTCGGCGTCATCCTCTATCTGCTGCTCGGCTGGCAGTTCATGCTGGCAGAATGGCTCGGGGGCGTGGTGCTGGTCGCCATCATGGCGGTGCTGGTCCGGCTGACCTATCCGGCGGCGTTGGTGGACGCGGCGCGCAGCCACGAGGAGCCGGGCGGCGGCCACGACCATGCGGCCGAGCCGGTTTCGGGCACCGGATTGTGGGCCAAGTTGCGCAATCCGGAGCTGCCGGTGCGCGTCGCGCAGACCTTCGTCATGGACCTCGCCATGTTGTGGAAGGATCTGGTGCTCGGCTTCGTCATCGCCGGCGCACTGGCCGCCTTCGTCCCGCAGCATTGGTGGGCAGTGCTGTTCCTGCGCCACGCATCGCCCTGGCTCCAGGTGCCGGCGAATGCGGTGCTGGGGCCGCTGGTCGCCGTCTTCAGCTTCGTCTGTTCGATCGGCAACGTGCCGCTCGCCGCCGTGCTGTGGTCGTCGGGCATCGGTTTCGGCGGCGTGCTGTCGTTCCTCTACGCGGACCTGATCGTGCTGCCTCTGCTCGACGTCTATCGGCGTTATTATGGGTGGAAAATGGCCGGCTATATCGCCGCGGTATTCTTCACGACCATGGTTGCCGCGGGCCTTGCGATGGATCTGCTGTTCACCGCCTTGCACCTGGTGCCGGCGGCCCAGCCCGACCTGCGCGCGCACATGACGCACTTTTTCGTGAACTATACCTTCTGGCTCAACATCGTATTTGGAACCTTGGCAGTGTGGCTTGTCATTCTCGCGCGGAAGCACCCCGTGCAGCACAAGCATCACTGCTGCCACTAGGCCCCATGTTGCAGCGTATTGTGTGCCGTGCCAGCTTGATATGAGGTTAACGGGCAACTGCCCCAGGTCGCGCCAGCGCGCCGGGCCGCTGGACGGAGGTCACCATGATCACCCTGAAAATCAACGGCACGTCGCACGATGTGGATGTGCCGGATGACATGCCCGTGCTCTGGGTGCTGCGCGATGTGCTCGGCATGACCGGCACGAAATTCGGCTGCGGCATTGCGCAATGCGGCGCCTGCACGGTGCATCTGGACGGGCAGGCGGTGCGGTCCTGCGTGCTGCCGGCGGGTGCGGTCGGCAATGCGCAGATCGTAACGATCGAAGGTGTCGCTGCAACCCCGGTCGGCGCGAAAGTGCAAAAGGCCTGGCTGGACCGGGAAGTTGTCCAATGCGGCTACTGTCAGTCCGGCCAGATCATGTCCGCGACGGCACTGCTCGAACAAACGCCGAAGCCGACCGACAAGGACATCGACGCCGCAATGTCGGGCAATATCTGCCGGTGCGGCACCTACGTTCGGATCCGCGACGCAATTCACCAGGCGGCGGAGGCGTGACATGAAAATCGATCGCAGGGACGCCCTCAAGCTCGGCCTGTTCGCCGGCGGCGGATTGGTGCTCGGCATCACCCTGCCGGGCTTTGTCTCGCGGGCGTTGGCACAAGCCGGCGCGCAGGCAGGCAGCTCGGCTTTCGAGCCGAACGCGTTCATCCGCATCACGTCCGACGGCGCCATTACGCTCGTCATGCCGGACACTGAATCCGGCCAAGGCATCTGGACCTCGGCAGCGGCGCTGATCGCGGAAGAGCTCGAAGTCGGCCTGAACCAGGTGACGCTGCTCGCCGCGCCGCCCGACAATAGCAAATATGCTAGTCCCTTGCTGGAAGAACAGGCAACCGGCGGTTCCGCCTCCATCCGCGGCGACTGGGAGCGTTTGCGCAAGGCGGGCGCCACGGCGCGAACGATGCTGATCCAGGCTGCAGCGAACGGCTGGCATGTGGATCCCGCGCAGTGCAATGCGGCACAGGGCGTCGTGCACCATGCGGCGAGCGGCCGTGCCGCACCTTACGCGCAACTCGCCGACGCGGCCGGCCAGATCACGCCGCCCAAGGATGTCGCGTTGAAGCCCGCTTCGGCATGGTCGCTGATCGGCAAACGAACGAAGCGGCTGGACACGCCGGACAAGGTCACCGGCAAGGCGGTCTACGGCATCGATGTCAGCGTGCCGGGCATGAAGATCGGCACCGTGTCGGCAAGTCCGGTGATCGGCGGCAAGCTCGTCAGCATCGACGAGGCTGCGGCGCGACGGGTGCCGGGCGTGCGCGACATCGTCAAGCTGGACAACGCAGTTGCGGTGATCGGCGACCACATGTGGGCGGCCAAGCAGGGCCTGGCCGCAGCAAATCCGCAATGGGATGACGGACCGAACGCACGGGTTTCGACGAGCGCGATTTTCGCCGCCATGGCGGATGCCTCGTCCGCGGACGGGATCATTGCCAAGGATGTCGGCGGGGCGCCGGCGAAGATCGATGCCGCCGCGACAAAGCTCGAAGCCGTCTACGAACTTCCGTTCCTCTCGCATGCGCCGATGGAGCCGATCAACACGACGCTGCACGTGCGGGCGGACGGCGCCGACGTGTGGGTCGGCACCCAGGTTCCGGTGCGCGCGCAGATGACGGTGGCGAAAGTCACCGGCCTCAGCCCGGAGAAGGTCAAGATCCACAACATGCCGATGGGCGGCGCGTTCGGGCGCCGGCTCGACGTGGACAGCATCACCCAGGCTGCCGCGATCGCGAAGCAGCTGAGCTATCCGGTGAAGCTGATCTGGACCCGCGAAGAAGACATCAGCCACGATTTGTACCGGCCGGCCTATTACGACCGGGTTTCCGCAGGCCTCGATGCCGACGGCAAGATCGTCGGATGGACGCACCGCACGACCGGCTCGTCGGTGCTCCGGCGCTGGGCGCCGGAAGCCATGCCGAAGAACGGGCTCGATCCGGATACGGTGGAGAGTTCGGCCGAAGTGCCTTACGGATTGCAGGCCATGAAAGTGGCTTGGGTGCCGCACGAGGCGCCGGGCGTGATTACCGCATGGTGGCGCGGCGTGGGGCCTGTGCACAACGTGTTCATCGTCGAATCCTTCATCGACGAGTGCGCCCATGCGGCGAAGAAGGATCCTGTCGTATTCAGGCGGGATCTGCTGGCCAAGAGTCCGCGCGCGATCGGCGTGCTGAACCTCGCGGCGGAGAAATCCGGCTGGGGACAGACGATGAAGGCCGGCATGGGGCGCGGCGTCTCCGTGCAGTTCTCGTTCGGATCGTACCTCGCGCATGTCATGGAAGTTGAGGTGACGCCACAGGGCGAAATCCGGCTGCATCGCTCGGTGCTCGCCATGGATTGCGGCCAGGCGATCAACCCGGACACCATCGAGGCGCAGCTGCAAGGCGGCGTGATCTTCGGATTGACCATGGCGATGTATGGCGAAATCACCCACGAGGCCGGGCGCGTGCAGCAATCCAACTTCAATAACTACCGCATGCTGCGCATCGACGAAGCGCCGAAAGTCGAAGTATATCGCGTGGAAAGCACCGAATCGCCCGGTGGCCTGGGCGAGACCGGAACCGCCGCTGCGGCTCCGGCGCTCGGCAATGCGCTGTTCAACGCGACCGGCAAGCGGCTGCGCAAGATACCGTTCGCTGCCGGCATGGCGCAGTCTTAGGTGTCACAGCTTGAGGGTCCGATGATGCGCAAGCTTCTGACTGCCGGCGCCTGCATGGTTTTGATCGGCGGGCTCGCCTGGCGGGTCCTGCCGAGTGCGGCACAGGCCGATGTGGAACCTATTGCGGCGTCCGGCGCGCATATCAGCGGCGACGTCGTGGCGCGCGGTGCCTATCTCGCCCACGCTGCCGATTGCGAGGCGTGCCACAAGGCCGCCGGCGGCGACCAGCTTTCTGGCGGCCGCGCGTTCAAGACGCCCTTCGGCACGGTCTACGCGTCGAACATCACGCCCGATCATGCGACCGGCATCGGCGACTACACCGACGACGAATGGGTGTCGGCACTTCGGCGCGGCGTCGGGCGGGGTGGCAAGCACCTTTACCCCGCCATGCCTTATACGAACTATACGCTGATGACGCGCGACGATGCGCTCGCCATCAAGGCGTATATCATGACGCTGCCGGCGGTGAATGCGTCCTCGCCATCGAATGACATGACATTTCCGTTCAACATTCGCTTCCTGATGGTGTTCTGGAACTTGCTGAACAATCCAGACCACACCTTCAAGCCGGATGCAGCCCATGACGCGACCTGGAATCGTGGCGCCTATCTCGCCGAAGCCCTCGGTCACTGCCAGCAATGCCACACGCCACGCAACATCATCCAGGGCCTGAAAAGCAGCGAAGCCTATGCCGGCGCGCCGCAGCAGGGCTGGATCGCCTATAACATCACCAGTGCGAAAGCCGGCATCGGCGACTGGTCGGTGACGGACCTTGCAGCCTATCTCAAGACCGGACGCGCCGACGGGCACGGCGTGGCGGCAGGCCCGATGGCCGAAGCGGTGAGCTACTCGACCCGTTTTTTCACCGATGACGATTCGATTGCCCTCGCCACCTACATGAAATCGATGCCCGCGCATGACGGTCCGGTGGCGCCGCAATCCAGCCAGATCGCGGAAGATGAAGTCGGCCGCAAGGTGTTTGAAGGCGCTTGTGCCAGCTGTCATCGCACCAACGGCACCGGTGCGCAGTCGAATTACGCGGCCTTGCTGGGCGCTGCGTCGGTGGCCGATCCGGACGGGCATAACATCGTGCAGATGGTGCTCGGCGGCGGCGCGATCATGACACCGCAAGGCTGGCAGATGATGCCAAACTTCGCGCATGGCTACGACGACAGGGAAATTGCGGCGGTGGCAAACTACACCATCGGCGCGATCGGCCATGTGCAGGCGCATGTGAGTGCGGACACCATTTCCAAGGCGCGGCCGGACATCGAGCCGCAAGGCAGCATGAAGGCCAAGCAGGCCGGAAGCTGAGTTTGTCGGTAAGATTGCGGATCGGTGTCATTGGCGCCGGGCATTTCGGCCGTTTCCACGCCCGCAAGGTTGCGGCGTCGGAGCGCGCCGTGCTGGCCGGCGTTTCGGATATCGACGAGACGCGTGCCGAAGCGCTCGGCGAGGAATGCGGTGCCCGCGGGCTGCCGCTGGCGATGCTGCTCGCGGCCTCCGATGCCGTCATCATCGCAGCCCCGGCCGAGGCGCATTTCGATCTGGCGGCCATCGCGCTCGAGAGCGAGCGCCATGTGCTGATCGAAAAGCCGATGGCGGCGACTCTGGCGCAGGCCGACCGCCTGGCGTCATTGGCGCAGCAGAAGGGGCTGGTGCTGCAAGTCGGGCATCTGCTGCGATACTCTGCCGAGCACCATGCGATTGCCGAGCGGATCACCCGGCCGCTTTACATCGAGGCGACACGCATCGCGCCGTTCAAGCCGCGCGGGACGGATGTTTCGGTCATCCTGGACCTCATGATCCACGACCTCGATTTGGTTCTGTCGTTGGTGGACAGCGAGATCGAGAGCGTGGATGCGATCGGTGCCGCGGTCTCGAGCCAGTTCGAGGATATCGCGAACGCGCGTGTTCGCTTCCACAACGGATGCGTCGCGACGATCACGGCAAGCCGTATTTCGCTCAAGACGGAACGCAAGATGCGGCTGTTTTCGCAGGAGGGATATCTTTCCGCCGATTTCGTCGCCCGGCGCCTCACCATGATCGGGCGCGAGCGCGGCATACCGGTGCCTGGCACCGAGGGATTCCTGCTCGATGAAGCCTCCTGGGAGGATCACGACGTTCTGGAAGCGGAGCATGCGGCGTTCGTGGCCTCTTGCCTCGACGGCGCCCCGGTGCTGGTGGACGCGGCCGCCGGCCGGCGTGCCTTGGCCGCAGCCCTCGCCGTGGCGAACGGCATGGCACAATCGCGGGACAGGGCAGAAGCCTCAGGCTTGATCAAGCATTTCGAGAACAGCACGGGCAGCAGCGTCTGAGGGCAGACCATCCGGTGCACGAAGCGACCGGATCACCTGGCCGAACGCATCCCGCTGTGCCTGCGCGGTTTCCGGATCACGCAGCAATCCGAGCACCACGTCGCGCAACTGCCCTGGCGTGCAGTCCTGCTGCAGAAATTCCGGAACGATCCTGCTGCCCGCCAGAAGGTTCACCATGGCGACATGCTCGACGCGGATCAGCCGGCGGCCGATGGCGGCGGTGATGGCATTCACCCGGTACGTCACCGCCATCGGCACGCCAGCCAAGGCGAGTTCCAATGTGGAGGTGCCCGACTTGGTGAGTGCTGCACCGGCCGCCGCATAGGCGTCATGCTTTTCATCGACACCGGTGACCACGATGGGCCGCACGGGCCATGACGCGGCGGCCTTCTCCACGAGTGCGGCGACCACTGGCGAACTGGGAACGACCGCGACCAGGTCAGGCATGTCCGCTTTCAGCAAGGCGAGCGTGCGGCCGAATACCGGCAGCAGGCGAGGGGCCTCGTTTCTCCGGCTGCCGGGCATGAGCACGAGCACTGGCGCGTCGCCGATGCCATGCCGCTCGCGGAACGAAGCGGCGTCGCCTTTGTCGGCCCCGGACTGTAGCACCGGATGGCCCACGAAGCGTGCTGCGAGGCCATGTTTCGCAAAGAACGCCTGCTCGAACGGCAGCAGGCAGAGCAGGCTGTCCCACAGTCCGGGAAATTCCCGTACGCGCTTTTCACGCCAGGCCCAGACCTGCGGCGCTACGTAGTGAACGCGTTTGATGCGGAGTTTCGCCACGCGTTTCAGCAGGCGCAACGCGAAGCCCGGGCTGTCGATGGTGACAACCAGATCGGGCCGTGTCGCTGCGATGTCTGCGGCCGCCTGCTCGAGCCGCCGGTTCAGGCTACGCAGCCGCGGCAACACCTCGGCCAGACCCATCACGGCGAGTTCGTCCATTGGAAACAGGCTGATCAGGCCGGCGTCTTCCATGCACGGGCCGCCGATGCCGGTGAATTCCAGGCCGCCTCGTTGCGCACGCAGCGATGCCATCAGCCGCGCCCCGAGCACGTCGCCACTCGCTTCGCCCGCCATGATCCAGATGCGCGAACCGCTCATTCGGGAGCGCCGTACAGGGCCTCCGGTGCGACAAGAATCTCCGCAATTTCGACGACTTTGCCGTCGCGCACCGCCCGGTAGAAACAGGAGCGCCGGCCAGTGTGGCAGGCGACGCCTGTCTGGTCGACGAGCAGTAGCAATGCATCCGCGTCGCAGTCGAGCCGCATGTCCACCAGGCGCTGCGTCTGACCGGACGACTCGCCTTTGCGCCAGAGCCGCTTGCGGCTGCGGCTCCAGTAGCACACCTGGCCCGTCGCCAGCGTTTCCGCCACCGAGCCGGCATTCATCCAGGCCAGCATGAGGACTTCGCCGGTGTCGTGCTGCTGGGCAATGGCTGGAATCAGGCCGTTCTCGTCGTATTGCAGGTCGATCATGGCGCGCGCAAGCTCGCCAGCCCCTGCGCCAGATCGGCGAGCAGGTCGGCTGGATCTTCCAGGCCAATATGGAAGCGCACGGCGGGACCGCTCATCGCCGGCGAGCGGGTGCGGGTGACAAACCCTGTTGTTGGCAGAACGAGGCTTTCGAAGCCGCCCCAGGAGGCACCGATGCCGAACAGTTCCAGCCCATCGACGAAGCGGTGCGTGTCCTCGGCGGAGAATTCAGGTTTGAACACCACGCCGAACAGGCTGCACGCGCCGGTGAAATCACGTTTCCACAACTCGTGGCCGGGTGCGCCGGGCAAAGCGGGATGCAGCACCTGCGCCACTTCCGGCCGGTTCCTGAACCAGGCTGCGACTTCCAAGCCCGACTGCGACTGCCGTTCGAGCCGCACGGCCATGGTGCGCAGGCCGCGCAGAGTCAGCCAGCAATCGTCGGGCGACGCGTATTGCCCGAGCGCCAGCGCCGCATCGCGCACGATGCGCCAGTGCTTCTCGTCGGCGACCGTGGCCGCTCCGAGCAGAACGTCGGAGTGCCCGACTGGATATTTCGTGAGCGCCTGGATCGAGACATCGACACCATGGGTGAACGGCTGGAAGGCATGGATGCCCCAGGTGTTGTCCATCAGCACGGCGAGATTGCGTTCATGCGCCACCGCCGCCAGCCCCGGCACGTCCTGCACTTCGAAGCTGTGGCTGCCTGGACTTTCCACGTAAAGCACCTTGGTATCCGGCCGGATCAGTGCCGCAATGCCGGCGGCGTCCGTGTGCGGCGAATAATAATCGGTCACCACGCCCATGCGCTTCAGCATGCTGTCGCAGAATGAGCGTACCGGACCATAGACGCTGTCCGGCACCAGGCAGTGGTCGCCGGCGCCCAGGTAGCCGAGCAGCGGCACCGCGCAGGCCGCAAGTCCGCTCGGAAAAACCTGGCAACGTGTGCCGCCCTCGATTTCCGCAATCACGTCTTCCAGCGCGTGATGCGTGGCACTGCCCTGCACGCCGTAGCTCAGCGCCTGGTCGTAGCGGGTCTTCAACAGGGCACGCCGCTGCGCCATGTTTTCGTACAGCACCGTCGATCCGCGATGCAGCGGCGGGTTCACGAAGCCGTAGCTATGTGTCCCCGCCCGGCCGGCATGCGATAGCCGCGTGGCCAGACCGTGCTTGTGCGGACTGGAAAGCTTCACCGTTTCGTCGGTCATTGGTCACCCGTCGCCTTGGCCGTGTCGGGGCGCGATGCCCATTCGGTCCACGAACCGTCGTAGAGCGCACCTTCATCGAGCCCGGCGACCGCCATGCCGAGGGTCACGATCGCGGCGGTGACACCGGTGCCGCAACTGGTCACGACAGAGCGCGAGCCATCGATACCGGCGGCCGCAAACCTGGCGCGTAGCGCGTCGGGTGGCAGCATCGTCTGGTCCGCGGCGAGCAGCGATCCGGCGGGAACGCTGACGGCGCCTGGCATGTGTCCGCTGGGCAGCCCGGGACGCGGTTCCGGCGCGCTGCCGTCGAACCGTCCGGCCGGGCGTGCGTCGAGCACGAGTTCGCGCCGGGATTGCTGGTTTTCCAGCATGTCGCCAATGCCGCGCAAACGGGAAGCACGCAAGTCCGCCCTGAAGCTTCCCGATGTCGCAGGCGCGGGATCGCCTTGTTCGATCCTGTGGCCGTCGCCGCGCCATTTCGGCAGGCCGCCATCGAGCACCGCTGCGCGGTCATGCCCGAACAGGCGCATCAGCCACCATCCGCGGGCCGCGGAGAAGAGGCCTTTCTGGTCGTAGAATATCACGCGCGTGCTTGACGATATGCCGAGCGCCGAGGCGAGCCGCTCGAAGCGCCCTGCACTGGGTACCATGTGGGGAAGCTCGGTGTCCTGGTCGGCGAATTCCTCGAGGTCGAAGAAGCGCGCGCCGGGAATATGCGCGTCGGCAAACAGCGCGCGGGCATCGGCGTTTTCGGTCGGCAGGTAGAAACTCGCGTCGAATACAGCGAGATCGAGCTTGCCCAGCTCGGCCGCGAGCCAGGCAGTGTTCACCAACGGCTGCATGGAAACGATCGTCATTTGCGCTCCATCTCTGCCAACCAGCGCGCCCGCAGCGCCTCGCGCGAGGCGGCTAGCCACAACAACCCGATCGTGGCGACGGAATTCGGGTAGGCGCCGGCGATTGCATTGGCGATCAGCTCGGCCGCCGGCAATGCGCGCACCCTGATATCCTCTTGTTCGGATGCCAGGCCCGAGTGTCCAAGCAGTCCGTCAGCGCCGATTTCGGCGAGCGAGACCCGTCCGGCGAACAGGGTGCACAATTCGTCGCTGCCGCCAGGCGTGAGCAGGAACGCGCCGATACGCTCCAGCTTTTTGATGTGCAGTCCCATCTCTTCCTGTGATTCGCGCAGGATTGTCGCATCCGGTGTCTCGTCGCCGTCGCACAGGCCGGCGGCGAGTTCGGTCATTACGGGCTGCAGGCCGGCGGCGAAGGCGGGCAGGCGGAACTGCTCGATGACGACGACGAGGTCCCGCACCGGATCGTACGGCAGCACGGCGGCCGCCCGCCCACGGCGCCACATTTCCCAGCGTCGCACTCCGCTCATGCTCCCGTCGAAGCGCCGTTGCCGGAACTGCACGAGCTGCAGCGGGAACCGACCGTTCCACACGGTCTCGTCCGAGACGATTTCCACGTCGCCGGATTTCGGCAAATCGGTGGTGGCCATCAGACGAACCGGCCCATCAGGAGAGCGACACCATCAGGCGGCGCCGTCAAACGGGGTTTGCTGCAATGAGCGCGCGCACTTCGGCCGCTGCAGCGCGTCCCTTTATGGCGTCCCGCCACATGCCTTCGGCGACGCGCTGATGCGCCGCCACGGCCTCGTCCGCGCCGGTGATCATGGCGACGCCGTGTTGCAGATGCGGGATGGAGTCCGCGCGAAACGGGTTGATCGCCAGCATCGCGCGGTCGCGGTTGCGCACGATCTGGAACTGGCCGGAGGGCTCGCCCGCCGCCAGCAGCCCGAATTGCAGGCCCATCGGTTCGGACGCCATCATGTTGGCGATGTTCTCCATTTCGATGCGGGCCACGACGCGCCCGCGCTGGTGCAAAGCTTCGGACTTCGAAGCGCCCTGGCTCACGCCCTGCTGCAGGAAACGCGTGATCGACGCGCTCGACAGCATGGCGATGATGGTCGGGCGGCGCATACGGAACATGCGTTTGCGTTCGGCCAGGATGCCGAGCACCTGTTCGGCCATGGCGCGCGCGGCCTGCCGTTCGGCGCCGAGTTCCTGGGCCGATTCGATGAAGATTTCCGCCGCCACGGAGTCGAGCTCGTCGGTCGCCGTCAGATAGATGAACGGGAACGACACCTGGAGGATCTGGTCGGCGGTCTCCTCCACCTGGCGCAGGCGTTCGAAGAAGCCGATCGGCCTGTTGTAGTATTCCACGCCGATGCCGAGCAGGGAGAGCGGCGAGATCTTCAGCAGCTCGGCCAGGCGGTTGACCGTGTCGAGCTTGATCACCTCGCCTTTTTCATAGCGGTAGAGTGCGGCGCGCGACACGCCGAGCCGGGCCGCGATCTCTTCTGCCCGCAGCCCGGATTCGAGCCGGTAGGCCCTGAGCTGCTGTCCTATTTCGGTAAACCGCATTTTTCCTCGTCGTCTCTGTTTACGCCGGTTGAGCTGCCGGTGGTCACGACCCCGCCTCTTGCACAGGCGCGCACACTGTCGCCAGTCCGCGAAGCAGCGTCCGTGAAGTATCTTCTTCGAAGCGGCTGAGCACCGTATAGGGCGCGCTGGCGGCGGTCCCGCACGGCGCGCTAAGATGGATATCAGGCCGCATGCAGGATCGTCTGTGTTCCATAAGAGAGCATGCAGTGGCGTTCCGAATCCTGGATGGGTGCCATCATGGCTCATGCTTGTTTTTTACACAATTCTCATCTGCCATGAACCGCTCTCATGAGGCGTAAGGATCCGCGCTGGTGATTGCCGAACGGGTGCTGATGGCGCTGCTTCTCGGCGGCATCGGGCTGGGCTGCGGACTGGTGCTGTATCCCTTCCTCTCGGCCTTGCTGTGGGCCGCCATCCTGGTGTTCACCACCTGGCCGGTGTTCGATTGGCTGCGTTGCAGGACGAAGCTGCCGAACGCGGCCGTGGCGCTCGTCATGGTGCTGCAGAGTGCGCTCGTGATCGTGCTCCCGCTGGCGCTGGCGGCGCCTGGGGGTGCTGCCGACGTGAAGGCGCTGCGGCACTCGCTCGAGGATTGGCTCGCCGTCATTCCCCCGGCGCCGCACTGGCTGTATGCGCTGCCCTTGATCGGCGGCGCGCTGACCGACACGTGGAACGCCTGGGCTGCCGACCTCTCCGGCATGACGTCGTTCTTCCGCCCTTATCTCGGCATGTTCGCCGAGCGTGGATTGTCGCTCCTGCTTGGCGTCGCGGGCGGCCTGTTGCAGTTCTTCATCGCCTTGTTCGCGGCCTTCTTCTTCTGGGTTTCGGGCGACGCGCTCGGCGCGCGGCTGCGCTTCATGGTGCACAGGGTGGCCGGGCGGTATGCGCCGCAGCTGATCGCGACCACCACGCGGGCGGTGCGCGGAACAGTCTACGGCATCCTTGGCACGGCCATCATCCAGGGCTTCCTCACAGCGTTCGGGCTCAGCATGGCGGGCGTGCCGCGCGTGTTCCTGCTCGGCACGGTCGCCGCGTTCCTGGCCGTGCTGCCGATCGGGGCGCCGCTGGTGTGGATTCCGGCCGGGCTCTGGTTGCTGGCCGACGAGCATACCGCGCGCGGCATCTTCCTGCTCGCCTACGGCGCCATCGTCGTATCGGGCTCCGACCACATCATCCGGCCCTATTTCATCGCCCGTGGCGCGCAGATCCCGTTTCTGCTGACCGTGCTCGGCGTGCTGGGCGGGGTGCTTGCGTTCGGCGCGCTGGGCATCTTCCTGGGCCCTGTGCTGCTCGGCGTCGGCTACATGCTGGTGGCGGAATTTGCCCGCCCACCTGACGCGCCCGACCTGCTTGCGCGCCCCCCGCCTGCCTGAGTGCCAACCGCTTGCCTGCGTGTCAGCCTTTTGCCTGATGGTAACAGCCACCATGAAAAGCGCGTTGCCTGCGGGACACAGAGGCATGCTGCGGCTATCCTGGGGTTCGTGAGAGTCGCCGCGCGTGCCTGACCTGCAGGCTCCCCAATCGCATATCCCAGAGCCGCGTTCATCGGCGCCGCGTCCGCGGGAGCTGCGGTCGTCCGCGCCGCGCCTGAAGACCTCGCGTGTGCGGCGTTCACGCCTCCGCCCGTGGGTCATCGGATCGCTCGCCGGGCATCTGTTCGCGCTGTTCGTCATCCTCTTCGTGCACGTGGTCTCGCCGCCGGTCGTGCCCCCCGAGGAGCCGTCGTTCGGCATGGTGTTCGAGCCGAGCAACACGGGTACGAAGGGGGCGCCAAACCCGAGCCGGTACACCTCTACGCCACAGGGCGAGACATCGCCCGAGATGCACCCGACGCCGCAGTCCAAGCCGCCGCCATCGCCGCCACCCGCGCCTGCACCGTCGCCGCCGCCGCAGCAGGCGGAGGTGAACCTCATTCCGCCGGAATACCAACAGGCCCAGCCACCGCCGCCGCCGCAGGAGCAGGCGGAAAGCGTGCCGCAGGAGCAGCGCCAGAAGCAGGCGCGGCAGCAAGCCAGACGGCCGCCTAGCCCTCGCCAGTCGCCCAGCCGGAACAATCCGTTTGCCAACCCGATGCTCTTCAGCTTCGCCCCGCAGGCGCGGCAGGGCCAATCCGGCGGCTTCCGCTCGTCGCGTAGCCTGGACCTTTCGGCGGGGCCCGTCGTGTCAGGCGGCAGGCTGCAGGACGCGGTGGCCCACGTCATCGGCCCTGGCGGCCGCGGCGACTACATGGAGGCGCTCAGCGAATTCGTCGAGTTGCACAAATACTATCCGCCGAGTTCGGCCAGGAACGGCGAGGAGGGAGAGTCCGTTATCCGCGTGACGATCGAGCGGGACGGCACGGTGAAGGATATGCGGCTGCTAAGTTCGTCAGGCTCGTCGATGCTGGATTCCGCGTGGGAGGCGGTGTTCCGCGACAATAAGCTGCCGCCGTTCCCCGATGACCTGCCCGGCAACCAGCAGACCTTTACGCTCTCGCTGAATTATCACCTGCTGTATCGCTGAGGCGCGCTGTTCATCGTTGGGTTTGCGCCGCGAGGGCATGCTCGATGGCGGGACCGGGGGGCACCCGGCCGAAGCGGGAGACGAGAGCCGCCACCATGAGTGAAGCTGCGATCAGGAAGGGTGCGCCAGGGATGTGCAGGTGGCCGATCGGGCTCGATGGCGCCACGAACCAGGCGAAGCTCTCGGTATAGAGGGCAGGCCCGATCAGGCTGGCGATGGCCATGATGGAGCTGTTGGCGCCGGCGAGCTGGCCCTGTTCGCTGGGCAGCATGCGCCGGCTCATCAGGCCGTTGAGTGCCGGATTGATGAAGCCCCACAGTGCCAGCACCGGGATTGCGACGAGAAACCAGAACCCGGTGGCGGCCAGCCCCATCAGCCCGAACCCGGCGATGCCGAAGAAGATGCCGGTGCGCAGCGCGCGCTCCTCGCCCAGGCGTTTCACCACCGGGCCGGTCAGCGCACCGCCGACGATGGCCGCGGTGACGCCGAAGCCCGCCAGCATGTAGCCGACGGATTGCTGGTCCCAGTGGTAGCGGTAGGAGGTGTAGAGCACCGAAATGGTCGGCAGCGTGTTCTGCGCCAGCGACACCAGGAACAGCACGAAGCCGAGGCTGAGCAGGCCGGGTTCGCGGCGTAGCAGCCGCAATGCGCCGATCGGGTTGGCGGCGCGCCAGTGCCAGGGTGCACGGCGCTCGGGCGGCAGCGATTCCGGCAGTACGAAGAAGCCAAACACGCCGTTTGCCAGGCTGAGCCCGGCCGCAACCCAGAACGGCAGGCGCGGGTCGACGGCACCGAGCAGGCCGCCCATGGCCGGGCCGGCGACGAAGCCGAAGCCGAACGAAACCGAGATCAGGCCAAATCGGGCGGCGCGTTTCTCGGGCGGGGTGATGTCGGCGATGTAGGCGTTCGCACTCGAGAAGCTCGCCGCGAAGATGCCGGAGATGACGCGGCCGACGAACAGCAGCGCCAGGCCGGGTGCCAGGGCCATCAGGATGTAGTCCAGGCCGAGGCCGAAATTGGATCCGAGGATGACCGGGCGGCGGCCGAAGCGGTCGGACAGCGCGCCCTGGATCGGCGAGAACAGGAACTGCATCAGCGCCCAGGCGGTGCCGAACAGGCCGAGCGCGTGTGCGGCGAGCACCGCGTTGCCGCCTTCGAACGACAGCACGAGGCGGGGCAGGACAGGAACCACCACGCCGATAGCCAGGATGTCGAGCGTCACCGTGGTCATGATGAAGCCGATGGCGGCCGTGTTCCGACTTGCCATGTCAGTCGCCCAGCGCCGCGCCGTCGCGCCGCGGATCTGCGGCGCCGACCAGGCCGTTGGGTGTCACCCGGATGATCGCACTGCCGCTGCCCATGGCCGACACGGTGACGGCCTCGCCGCGTTTCTTGAGCGCTTCCAGCTGGGCTGCGGCCGGCGTGCCCTCTTCCAGTTCCGGCTTGCTGGCGTCGCCGACATGGCCGAGGGCGAGGGCGCGCGCCGGATCGAGGTTCCAGTCGAGCAGGGCGATGGTCGCCTGCACCACGTAGGCCGGGATGCGCGCACCGCCGGCCGACCCCACGACGGCGACGAGCTTGCGATCCGCATCGAGCACGATGGAGGGCGCCATGGAACTGCGTGGCCGCTTGCCCGGCTCGACGCGGTTGGCGATGAGGCGCCCGTTATTCTGCGATTCGAAGGAGAAGTCGGTCAGCTCGTTGTTGAGCAGAAAGCCGTGCACCAGGATGTGGGCGCCGAATTCGCCTTCGATGGTGGTGGTCATGGAGACGGCGTCGCCCTGGGCGTCGACGACGGCGATGTCGCTGGTGCCGTGCTCGGGCTGGGCGGCCTGCGGCGGCGGCGGTTTGGCAGGAGCGTTGGTCGGGGAAGCGCTCCCCTGATCGATGTTCCACGACGGATTGCCGGCGCGGGCGAGCGGTGTCGCCTGGTCGCGGTCGATCGTCTGGGCGCGGTAGGTGAGGTAGTCCTGGGCTACGAGACCCTGCGTCGGGACGCGTACCAGGGCCGGATCGGCGATATAGACATCGCGGTCGGCCATGGCGAGGCGCTCGGCTTCGAGGATGAGCATGGCGGCGTCGTCCGAGGCTGGAGCCAGTGCCGGCACGTCGAAATGGCTGAGCACGCCAAGCGTTTCGAGCACGGAGATGCCGCC
>CAZZVF010000014.1:0-21940 GCA_964657355.1 uncultured Buchnera sp. | reverse complement strand
ATCTACAACGGCATTCCAGAAGGACGCGCGAGCTGGCAGTGGGATCAGCCAGGGGGCGCCAATGGCGGCGTCGTGCTGAAACCGGGCACGCAGCGCACGCGGACCACGACGCAGGTGCTGGCCGACATGCAGCAGCAGCTATCGGCCGTGCCGGGCGAGAACATCGCGCTCTACCAGCCGCCGTCGCTGCCGGGTTCATACGGGCTGCCGGTCGAATACGTGCTGAAAACGACCGGCTCGTCCGATGAGCTCGACCAGGTCTCCAACACGTTCCTGCAGGAGGCGCAGGCGACCGGTTTGTTCGCCTATGCCGACAGGGATTTGAAGATCGACCTGCCGCAGGCGACCGTGGTCGTGGACCGCAGCAAGGTCGCGGCACTCGGGCTTGACATGGCCAAGGTCGGCAGCGTGCTGAACACCATGCTCAGCGGCGGCTATGTGAATTACTTCTCAATGGCGGGGCGCTCGTACAAGGTCATTCCGGAAGTTTCCCGTGCCAGCCGGCTCAATCCCGAGCAGCTCGGCCAATTTACGGTCGCCGACATGAACGGCGTACCGATCCCGCTCTCGTCCATCGCCAAGATCGTCACCAAGACGATTCCCGAAAGCATCAGCCACTTCCAGCAAATGAATGCGGCGACCATCAACGCGGTGACGCTGCCCGGCGTGTCCGAGGCCGAAGCAATGAAGGCGCTGGACGGCATTGCGGCACGCGTGCTGCCGCCCGGCTATGCCACCGACACGTCCGGGCCGATGCGCCAGTTCGTGCAGGAATCGTCCGGCTTTCTCGCCACGTTCGGCCTCGCCGTGGTGGTGATCTACCTGTCGCTGGCGGCGCTGTTCGGCAGCTTCCGCGATCCGCTGATCATTTTGATCTCGGTCCCGATGTCGCTCGCGGGAGCACTCGTGTTCATCTATTTCGGCGTGAATGGCGCGACATTGAACATCTACTCGGAAGTCGGGCTGGTGACCTTGATGGGTCTCATCTCCAAGCACGGCATTCTGATGGTGGAAGTCGCCAACGAGCAGCAGGCCCTCGGCGAGAGCAAGCGCGCCGCCATCGAACACGCGGCCTTGCTGAGATTGCGGCCGATCCTGATGACGACAGCCGCCATGGTGCTCGGCGTCGCCCCGCTGGTGTTCGCCACGGGTGCAGGCTCGGCTGCACGTTTCTCCATGGGTCTGGTGATCGCCGCAGGGCTCTCGATCGGAACGCTGTTCACGCTGTTCGTTGTGCCGGCGTTCTACTTGGTGCTCGCAAGGCGCCACAATCACGACACCAGGGCCGCTGCCAGAGGCGTAGCCCTGCACCCCGCCATGGCGAGCGACTAAAGCAAAAAGGCAGGTGAAATATTCACCTGCCTTCTCGTTCCTCACCCAACCCACAAACTCGCTCTGGCGAGTCAGCTGGCATGCTTTTCGAGAACCGGAGCGCAGCGGACCCTTGGGTCCGTGAGCCCCGGAAACGCAGAAAGCGCGTCAGACGACCACCAAAGTAGAGTTCTATTTACTTGTTGCGGTCGGCGGCGTTGGTCACCGCATGCCCTGCCGCAGCAGTGTCCTGACCGGCGCCGGCAACTGTGTTGCAGGCGCTCAGCAGCGATACCGCGCCAAGCAGAAGGACGGCCGTAACCGCGGACGTGATGCTACGCGACATGTCTTTGTCTCTCCTCGATGCCGGGCCCACCGCCCAGCCTACCCGGACAACGTAACGAGGCGGGCATGGTTTTAGCCAGGCGCCACTGTGGGCGGTTATTGTGACAATCTTGCCGCTGTGTGGGTGCGTGTGCGTTCAACCACCCACTTCGATGTTCACGCGGCGACTGGCGACACCAGGGTCCTCGTTGGTCTGCCCACGGCCGCGGCGGCTGATCCGGTCAGGCGGCACGCCGTCGGCGACCAGCGCATCGGCGACACGTTTCGCCCGCTGCTGCGACAACACCACGTCGGCCGAGGCGCTGCCAGCGCTGTCGGTCCAGCCGACCACTGCAACGCCCTGTCCCGTCGATACCGCTTCATGCGCGGCGGCGGCGATGGAGCTTTGCGCCGCACTGTCGATGTCGACCGACCGCTCTGTGAAGAAAATCACGTAGCCCGGCTTGCTCGACGGCATCATCGAGCAAGCGCTGACACAGAGCGAGGCTGCCGCCAGCAGAAGCATGGCGGTTTTGGCTGGACGCATCAAAACGACTCTCCGTCGGAAGGTTCGACCTACGTAAGCATGTTGAGTTGTGCGGCGAAAGCCGACACCCCTGCTTGGCGGCATCCCTTAGCGGCTGTTGCGCGCCTTGCGGGCTGCGTACCGCGCATCGCGCGCAGCTTGGCGCTCTGCCTTGATCTGCAGGTCCCGGGCAGCTTGCTCCACCGCCCGCGCCTCTTCTTCGGCCTTGCGCTGCAAGGCTTCCTGGTCGCGGGCAGCCTGCTCCTCGGCCAGCCGTGCGAGTTCCGCCTCTTTGGCGGCGCGGCGCTCGGCGGCGCGGATCTCTCGCGCCTCTGCGATCGCGAGCCGCTCGGCCTGTCGGGCCACCACGGCGGGATCGTCGGGTGCCGGTTTCGCCTTGAATTTCTCCAGCAGCGCGGCCTTCGCCTTGGCGGAGGCCTCCGCGCGCTCGTCGAACTTGTTGCCTTTGAAGCCGGCCATAGTGCCTCTGTGTGTCCTTCGCTGTAATCGCGCTCTCTTAGGGACATTCCTAAGCGCCGCCTATAACGCCTTCTCTTCGAGCGTGCTGTCCGCCTCGCTCAACAGAGCCATGCCTGGGGCGGACGAGGCGGCCGGTGCTGCGCCGAGGCCCGCCGCGTCCTCGCTTTCCTCGCTCGTGGTGCGACGCAGCGGCAGACTCGTGGCGCGGTGGCCCGTCACGCGCCAGATCCATATGGCGGATGCCGCGCCGACCAACAGGTTCGACACGGAAATGCCGAGGAAGATGCCGTAGGCGCCGAATAGACGTCCCCCCAGCCAGGCGACCGGCACGTTCACCAGGAGCGTGCGGCCAACGGAAATGATGACGGCGGACATCGGCCGGTTGAGGCCGTTGAAGCCCGCGTTGACGATGGCGATGATGCCGGCGGCTCCGTAGCTCAGCGGCACGACCTCCAGGTAGGCCGCCGCCGCACGCACCACCTCGTGGTCATGGGTGAACAGCAATGCCACCCGGCTCCGGCCGAAATACAGTGCCACCGCGAGCGCGGCGCCGGTGCCGAGGCAGAACACCACGGTCACGCGGACGGCCTCGCGCACGCGCTCCATGCGGCCAGCAGCGGCATTTTGCCCGGCAAACGGATTCATCACCGCCGAGAGCGCGAAGAACGCCACCATGGCGACGGACTCGACGCGGCTTCCCAGCCCAAAGCCTGCCACCGCGTCGTGCCCATAGGGCGCCAGGAATGCCGTGATGATGCCGGAGGAGATCGGGATGACCGTATTGGTCGCAGCCGCCGGGGCGCCGACGCGAAGGATGCGGCGCGACGACGACAGGAATTCCTGCCGGCGCACCTGCTCGAAAGACAGCACGCCCAGCTGCCAAAGCCGCCACAGCGTCGCGCCTAATAGCGGCACCCAGGCCACGATGCTGGCGACCGGAGCCCCGACCAGCCCGAGGCCGTGCACGCCGAGCGACGGTATGCCGAGGATCGCGACAGGCGCCGCCGCGAGGTTCAAGCCGGTCGAGGCGACCATCGCCACGCCCTGGAACGTCGTGTCGCCGGCGGCGCGTGCGGCGCTCAGCCCGACCGAGGCGGTGAGGAACAGCACGGCCCCGAGGAACCAGACGCGCAGATAACCGGTGATGAGCGGCACCAGGTCTTCCCCCGCGCCAAGCAGCCGCGCCAGCCCGGGGGCCGCGATGCTACCGGCGATGGCTGCGATGAACGCCACGATGGCGGTCAGGATCAGGGCATCCGCCACCAGCCGGGGCACGCCTTCCTCGCGCGCTCCGAGTGCCCTGGCGATGACCGACGAGGTGCCGGCGCCGAGCCCGATCGACAGGCTGATCACAACCATGGTGACCGGAAAGGCAAAGCTCACTGCAGCGAGGGCGGGCGCTCCCAGGCGCGCGATGAACCAGGCCTCCGCCAGCCGGTAGGCGAGCAGTGCAAGGATTCCCCAGCCCACCGGCAAGGTCATCCGGGCGAGGATCTTTCCGACATCGCCTTCGATCATGAAGGCAGTGGGTTTGCGCACCCGGCGCGCGGCAGTGAGCGTCTTGTCGGGGATGATGAGAGCCAATCAGCAGGACCTCGCGACCGAATGGAGTGGCCGTCCGGCCGTCGTGTCCTGCCTATACGCTTGTCTGCCGCACCGCGTCAGTGCCGGAATTGATCGTCGCCGAGGCCGGTCGTGGGAAGTCCCGGCCTAGACCGGCCCCTTAACCGGCCCGCTGATACCGGCCCGCTGATAGCGGTTGAGCACGGGCGATCATTGGTTGCGCCAGCTTCCGGCCAGGGATTTTCGCTCCCGTCTGATTGTCCGGGCCTCTAACCGCGCCACCCGGCCACGGTTCGCAGCACAAATCACTTGTGAAGCTTCATGGGGCAGCGCCTAGCTATCGGCGCCGGAATCCCCGGCACGGAACAGGACACGAACCATGGGAAAAGGCGACAAGCAGCACGGTAATCGTGAAGCCAAGAAGCCCAAGGCGGAGAAGAAGGTGGCGCCGGCGACCGCTAACTTCCTCAAGACCCCCGATCCTCGCAAGGCAGCGCCGAAGCCAGCATCCCGCTAGAGGTCGCCCCCTTTCGGCTACGTGCATCCGCCGACGCGCTAGTTCCCCGTAACCGCCGGTTCCCTTAAGTGCTTGGCGACCGCCCCCCTGTCGGGCGGCGGCAAGAACAAAGGGGAAGCATGATGCGGATCGACGGCACGGCGGCGGTGGTGACGGGCGGGGCCAGCGGACTGGGCGAGGCGACCGTCCGCGCGCTCGCAAAGCAGGGTGCGAAGGTCGCGGTCTTCGACCTGAACGCGGAGCGCGGCGAGGCGCTGGCGGCCGAGCTTGGCGGTGTGTTCTGCCGCGTGAACGTGACATCGGACGCCGAGGTCGCGGAGGGTTTCGCACGTGCCCGCGCGGCGCACGGACAGGAACGCATCCTGGTGAACTGCGCCGGCACCGGTAACGCCATCAAGACCGCCGGCCGTGACAGGAAAACCGGCGAGGTGAGGCATTTCGCGGCTGCCGACTTTGCCCGGATCATCGACATCAACCTGGTCGGCACGTTCCGCTGCATTGCCATGAGTGCTGCCGGCATGCTGTCGCTTGAGGCCGACGAGGCCGGCGAACGCGGCGCCATCGTGAACACCGCCTCGGTCGCGGCGCAGGACGGGCAGATCGGCCAGGCGTCCTATGCGGCATCCAAGGCTGCCATCGTCGGCATGACGTTGCCGATCGCGCGCGACCTGTCGGGCGAAGGCATCCGCATCAACACCATCATGCCCGGCATCTTCGACACGCCGCTGCTGCAGGCCTCGCCCGACCACGTGAAAGCGGCCCTTGCGGCCAGCGTGCCGTTTCCGAAGCGCCTCGGTGCACCGCCGGAGTTCGCATCGCTCGTCTTGGAAATGATCCGCAACGCGTATTTCAACGGCGAGAGCGTGCGCCTGGACGGCGCCATCCGCATGCCGCCGCGGTAGGTGGCGCGAACCATGGACGAGGCGCGCATTCCGGTCATCGTCGGCACCGGCCAGGTGAACGACCGCGCCGCCGACGGTGCCTCGGGCATGGATCCCGTCGGGCTGATGCAGGTGGCCCTTCGCCGCGCTGACGAGGATGCCGGCGGCGGATGGCTGGGCCGCGCCGCCTCGCTCACCACCGTCGCCCAGATCTCGTTTCCCGAGCTCGACCGCATACCGCAACGCGTGGCTGCCGCCCTCGGCTTCGCGCCGGCGCAGGCCACGAGCACTGCCTATCCAGGCGGTGACAGCCCGGTTCGCCTGATCGACGGCGCCGCCAACCGCATCGTGCGCGGCGAAATCGAGGTCGCGCTCATCGCTGGCGGGGAGGCACTTCGCACGGCGGGCTTGCGCGCCATGGAAGGCGGTGCTCAGGGCGCTGCGGACCCGTTGCGGGATGCAATTCTGCGCCGCGCGCCAGGGCCGGGCCATCGTTACGGCCTGGTGACGCCGGCGGAGACGTATCCCCTTTACGAAAACGCGACCCGCGCGGCCTGGGGTCAGACGCTGGCCGAGGCGCAGGCGGAAACCGGGCAGATCTGGTCGCTGTTCTCGCAGGTCGCAGCGGCGAACCCGCACGCATGGATCCGCATCCCACGAACCAGCGGCGACATCGTCCGGCCTTCGCCCGCGAACCGGCCGCTCGCGTTTCCCTACACCAAGCTGATGGTCGCCAACGCTGCGGTGAACCAGGGAGCGGCCCTGATCGTCACCAGCCTGGCCGCCGCCCGCAGTGCCGGGGTGCCGGAACGCCGGCTGGTCTATGTCCATCCCGGTGCCGCCGCCTCCGAGACTGCCGAGGTGCTTGAGCGCGACCGCTACGACCACTCGGCGAGCATGGCCGCCTCGCTCACCGGCGCACTCGAACGCGCAGGGCTCGGCGTGCACGACCTCGACGCCATCGAGCTCTATTCCTGTTTCCCATGCGTCCCGAAGATGGCAAGGCGCGCCATCGGATGGCCGGCGGATCGCCCCGCGACGGTCGCCGGCGGCCTCACCTTCGCCGGCGGTCCAATCGGCAATTACATGACCCATGCGGCGGCCATGATGACCGGGCGCTTGCGTGAAGGCGGCACGCACGGCCTGCTATTCGCCAATGGCGGCTTCATGACCAGCAACCACAGCATGGTGCTGTCCCGCATGCCGCCGAAGCCGGATGCGTTTGGCCTCGAGACTTCGGTGCAGCCTTCGGCGAACGCCAGGCGATCTTCTGCGCCCAGACTGCTCGAGAGCTACAGCGGACCGGGCGCGATCGAGACCTACACCGTGTTATACGACCGTGCCGGGACGCCCACCCTCGGCATCATCGTCGCGCGCGCGCCGGACGGTCACCGATTCCTCGCCAACGTGCCCGCGGGGGATCGTTCCACCCTCGCCTTCCTGACCGATGGCGGTGCAGAGCCGGTCGGCACGAACTTCACGGCTGCCAGCGGCCCCGACAGCAGGAGCCTGTGGGCAAGCTGATCCCGCCTACCGGATACCGCTGAACTTCGATCCGGCATTAGGCTGTGGGCGCCCCGCCGGAGGACCGGCATCACGATCACCTCAGTTCGGGCGACCGGCAGATCGGCGCATTGGCGACTTGTTGCGCGGCGCAGCTCTGGTCACCGGGTGGGCATAGCACCGTGATGCCGGCCATCATGCCACCGTCCTCATGTTCGAGGATGTGGCAGTGATACACGAAGCTGCCGACCTGCTCGTCACGCGAGAAATCCATGGTTACGCTCATGATACCTGGATTGGCGCAACGAACGTCGCCGGGCTCGCCAGTGCATTCGAGGTTGTCGTCGCGGCCGCGCTTCGCGCAGCCGGGCAGCGTCGGGTCCCCGGCGCAGAATGACTGTCCACGCGGCACCGGCACCGTGTCGTTATAGGTCAGTGGCCCCTGGGCAAAGCTGCGCAGGACACGGTCGCCCAGACGCAGCGGCGCGACATCGGTGGTCTCCAGTTTAGGATACTGGAACACCCCCGCCTTGTTGATGGTGAAGCGACTCTGGTGAATGTGGAAGTTGTGGTCCTCGCCGGTCCAGTTCTGCAATTCCCATGGTTCCACGCTGCCGCGAACGGTGCAGACGGTGCCCCAGGGATTATGGCCGAACGCCGGGAAATCATGATCCGCGCCCGTCGTGCCCGCCTTCCACACCGCATGAATACTGTGCAGGACATTTTTCGGATCGTCGGAATTGAAGAAGTCCATGCTGCCATCGGCGTGCCGAACACCGGCGACCAATCCGAAGATCTCCTGCTTGTCTTTCGCGACGCCGCCATCCGGCTTGTAGAACCGGTGGGTAAAGTAGACCACGCGTGTATCGCCCGGTGCGAAGCTGCAGCGGCGCGGCACGCCCGTCATGTCCGGCGCCGGCTCCACCGGCGGCAATGCGGGACCTGCGACATCGAGCGCAGCGGCCGACGCGGTCTGCGCGTCCGTGCGGTCCCACGCGACGCGGCCGAGCTGCATCACGGGCCAGATATCGCCGCTGCCGTTGCCGCCGGTCTGCACTTCCGCGTTGTGGAGCACATAGGCGCCGCCGCCGGGCGGAGCCGGGATGGCAATTTCAACGCGTGTCGCGGGCATCACCAGGATCTGGGTCTGGCGCGCGGCCTCGGTACCCTTCTGAAGGATGCTGACGCCATCTTTCGCGAGCAGCTGGAACGGCAGCGGCTTGTGGGTGTCGTCATCGCTTTGCAGGCTCAGCAGATACGTCATGTTGGGCGACGCATTGACGATGCGCCAGACCTCGGTGCGGCCCGCTCCCGGACGGATCGTCGGGTATTGGACGCCGTTGATGGTGAACACCCACTTGCCGGGATTGCCAGCTTCGCTGGCCTGGCACTCGCCGTGCCGGGTACCGCCGGTAGGGTCACAAAGTCCGGAATCCGCATCATGCATCAGCGACCACAGGCCGCCCGCTCCATACGACTGGATCTCTGTATCCTTCAGCTCCAGCACGCGGACATTGGTATTGTCCCACGAGCACGTCTCCGGCGACCCGGCGCCAGGTGACCCGACAACAGGGGGGCAGGCGTAATCGGACAGGCTACCCACGGTGATCGCACCCGTAGTGCCGCCGGCCACCTGCGGCTGGCTGAAGCCGTGCGGATGCGGATGATACCAGAACAGCCCGCTGGGATGCTCGCCGGTGGCCAGACTGTTGACGCCGGGCTGTCCGGGGATCTGTGTCACCGTGTGCAGCGGCAGCGTGGTCAGCCCGTGACCGTGCTTGCTCATGTCGCCAAGCTCGGTGCCGCAGGTGTCGGTATCCTTGCCTTGATCGTCCGAGTCTTTCGGTTCCGTCACGTCGAGCACGTAGTCGCCGTAAGGTCCAAGCCCCGGGCGCGCCGGGTGATAGGGGCTCACGAGCAGGCCGTGGGTGTGCAGGTTGCTGGCGCGGCAGGGCACGGCGCCATTGGTCGGCTCTTTGATGGCGTGCTTGCCTTTGTAATCAAGCCGGCTCCGCAGCAGCACATCGAGCGTGTCGCCCTGCACGAGCGCCCATTGCGCGCCCGCGAACCCCCAACTCGGCGACTGCACGCAGGCATCCGGCATGGTCACCGTGCGGCCGGTGCGCGGATCGGTCACGGTAAAGCTGGTGGCAGCACCCCGGATGAGCCGGAAGGCAGGAATTTCCGTCACCTGGTAGTTGCCGACATAGAGCGCGCCCGGGCTACCCTTGGCGCCCTGGCTCACATGATCCACGTCGATCGAAAGGCTCAGCGTGCCCGGTGCGCCGGGGGCAGACCGGGTCGGTGCCAGAACCGGCAGCGGCCGGAAGCTGTTGTCACCGCCGAGGCCGGACCTGCCGGGTTCGGGATACAGCGCATCCAGACGCGCGCACGGATTATCGTCGCCGAACGAAGTGCCTGTATCGGGATCCGCTGCGGAGGCGCTCCTCGGGAGCGAAAGGAAAGCCGCACCGCACACCAGAGCGGAAAACGCCACCTTGCTGAATTGTTTCACGTTTCAATAAGCCCGTCACACCCGGTGTCTGTTTGGCCGAACACGAGCGCGTGTGCAATTCTTTCTGTGTTTTTGCGCCCGAGACGGGGAGCCGAATGCGGGGCAGGAAGCACCTTGGATCAGCGGCGCCACGCTCCGCTGTCGTTGTTCGCGTATCCCGCCGACAGATAGGCGGCATCGACGAGCGACTGGCCGCGGGTGTTGAGCAGGATGCCGGCGCCCATGCGGTTCATGGTGTAGCCGAAGCCCAGTTCGGCTTCGGGGTCCGCGAAGCCGATGCTGCCGCCCATGCCGACATGGCCGAACGCGGCGTCTCCGAGGATCACGCTGTCGCCGCCCGCCGCGCGGTTGTCGATGGAAACCATGAAGCCCAGGCCAAACCGCATCGGCGACATCAGCGTCGCGTCATCATGCGTCGCGGCGGAGCATCGTGCCATGCGCGCAATGCTGCCGGGGCGCAGCAAGCCGCCGCCGCCGTTTGCCAGCGTTGTGTACATCCCGGCCAGGCCGCGTGCGTTGGTGATGCCGTTCGCACTGCCGAGTTCGGCCGCATGCATGCGGCGCGAATTGAAGTCCGCGCCGCCGTTATTGGTCAGGAACAGATGCGGCAGGCTTGTGGGATCGCCTGCCACGGCCTGGAAGAAACGCGCCGAGAAGTCGATTTCCGAGGGATCGGCCGCCAGCATCGTGGCGACCCGGCCCTCCTCGCTTTCCGGCAGGCCGATATGGAAGTCGAGACCCAGTTTTCCGGCGACATGCTGCTGAAAGAATGCACCGAGCGGTTTGCCTGCGGCGAGGCGCACCAGGTTGCCGACCGTCCAGGCATAGGTCACGCCGTGATAACCCTGCCGGGTTCCGGGGCTCCACCAGGCCTGCTCGTTGGCGACCCGATCGACCATGTAGTCGAAGTCCATCATGCCGTCCGGCGCCACAGGGTCGCGCAGATGCGGCACTGGTGACGTGTGCGCCAGCATCATGGACACCGTGGTGCCTTGCTTGCCGTTGCAGGCGAATGCCGGCCAGAGGTCGGCGACGTCGCCATGCAGCGACAAGGCGCCCTGCTCGGCCAGCATGTGGGCGCAGAGTGCGGTCGCACCCTTGGTGCAGGAGAACACGATCGAGACGGTGTCCTTCTCCCAGCGCCGCTGCGTCTTAGGATCGGCTACGCCGCCCCATAGGTCGGCCACGACGCGACCCTTGTGGGTGACGCAGACGCTGGCGCCAACTTCCCGGTTGGTCGCGAAATTGGCGCGGAAAGCGTCGGCCACACGCTCGAAGCCGGCTTCGCACCAGCCCTGGATGTCCCCACCGGACTGCGCGGCTTCATCGACCGTCCTCATGACCATTGTTCCGCCTGTTCTTGCTTTTGGTTCGCGTTCCTCCTGTGATGCCCAACAGGACAGGGATGCACAAGAACCGGATCGCTATGGCATTTTCCGATCGAAGGGGCTCGGAAAAAAACTCTGGCTCTTTGTTTTGGCGAGGATCTTTATCCGACGGGTTAACCCCATTCGGTCGGATGATGCGCTGGACGGTGCCGAAGAGGGCGAGTCCGTCGAACTGGCCGCCGCTGGGCGCAGCAGACGATCGAGATCCTCGCAGGCATATTGCAGAACAGCACCGTTTTGATGTCGTAGGATGAGGACATACCATGGACCGCAAAACTCGCTTTCGCATCGCCATTGCAGCCGCCCTTGTTGTCGCATTGCCGGGCCTTGGAAGCGCTGCCGAGCGCATGATCATGATCGGAAGCGACCAGGCCCTGCAATGGGGCCCGGCGCCTGCATCCTTGCCGAAGGGCACACAGATCAGCGTGCTCTCCGGCAACCCGGATCAGCCAGGCCCTTTCGTATTGCGGCTCAAAATTGCCGCCAACACGATCATCGCTCCGCATACGCATAATACGGCGGAGAACGTCACGGTTCTGTCCGGGCAGATCGTGCACGAGACCGGAAACATTCTCGTCAGGTCGAAGGGCGAGACGATGGATGTCGGCGGCTTCGTCTATCTTCCTGCCAACATGGCGCATTCGCTCTGGACGAACGCGCAGTCGGCTGAAATCCAGGTGACCGGGACAGGGCCGTTCGGATTGAACTACATCAACAAGCAGGGCGATCCGCGCAACGCAAATTGACGCCGGAGTTCATTGCTGCAGTCCACCATGGCAGATGCAGCATCGCTCGACGAGGCGACGTGGGAGAACTCCGTCGCCTCGCCAATGGCACCATGCTCAGCCCAAGCATCTCCTTGGTGAGGTTCAGCTCCAGGAACAAATCCGCGTTGGTCACCAAGTCGGAACGTGCCACCAGGTTGAACCCGAAGCCCTCCCAGCTTCCGGCACGCTCCCGTGGCGGTCCGAGTTTGGCGACAACATCCTTGGTGGATGGGCTGAGCCGGACCGAAGCGAGGGCGTCGCGCAGGAGAGGCCGTCGTTGGGCATGTTGGCAGAGGCGTTGGTGCCGAAGTGGTTTGCAGGGCTCCGCGAACGGGCTAGCATCGAGCCGGCGGGAGAGGACTTTCCATGAGCGTGGTGGACCGGATGCGGAGCTACTTTCGGCGGCGTCGCCACCGCACCTTGCTCAAGGCCGCGCTCATTGCCGTTGCCGGCGCCTCGGCCGCCGTTCCAGCCTCTGCTCAACCGGCCATCGCCTCAGCCCGCACGTCGCAGATTACTATGCCCGTCGCGCCGTCGCGCTCCAGCATCGACATCACGCCCGCCGCGCCCGCGGACGGCAGCTTCAGCTTGCAGAGTCCGCTGACCGGGGTGGCACCTGGAGCTCAGGCGGCGCCGGTAAGCACCCCGGTCGCAACCTCGTTCGATGAATTCAGCCGCAACGTGCACGGCTACGCGTCGGCCGGAGTCAGCACCCATGACGGGCATGAGTTCCAGGCCGGCGTCCTGGTACCGCTCATCGCCGGCAAGCTCGAGCTCGAAGCCGGCGCCGGCACCTCTCAGCAGGGCGGCCTGGGTTCCTTCCAGCCAGGGCTGAAGCCGGGCACCGTGCGCGGCACGTCTTACTACGCGACGCTCCATGCCCACCCGTCGGACGACGTGGACATCATTCTCGGCGTCAGCCACAGCGACCTTTACTCAGGCGGTGCCAACGGGTGGCGCGGCCCTGTGCCGGTCTTCAGGTAGGCGACGCCGCGCCCATCGGCGCGCGGAACGGGGCAGTCGTGCGAAGGCGCGCGGCAAGGAGCAGTCGTGCCGAGGAACGAGTGGTGCGGCACGCGGTTGTGGAGCAATGCCTGGCAAGAAGGAGCCGCTTGCATGCCATTCGACCAGACCGCAGTTCCGGACGCATCACGGCGTTCGCCCCCGGCCCTGCTTACCGGCGTGCGACGCGGTGTCGGCCGCCACTGCCCCGCCTGCGGCGAAGGCCGGTTATTTACGGGCTACCTGTCGGTGCTTCCTGTCTGCCAAGTCTGCGGCAACGACAACGAGCAATATCCGTCGGACGACTTTGCCCCCTATGTGACGATCTTCCTCGTCCTGCACCTCATGGTTCCGATCCTGTTCGCCGCGGACCGGACCTGGACGATGTCCGTGCTATTCGAGTCGGCAATCGCGTTGCCGATTTTCATGATTGCGACTTTGGCAGTGCTGCCGTTCGCCAAAGGTGGCACGATCGGGTTCGCCTGGGCTTATGGCGTCACCAGAAACCGGGACGACTGACCGAGAGCTTTTTCCGATCGAAGTGGCTCGGGAACAAACTCTAGCTCTTTGTTTTGGCGAGCATCTTTATCCGACGGGTTACCCATTCGGTGAAAAGAGGCCCTGGGCTTAAGCTGCATCCGCCCCTCGGAAGCAACACCAGAAAGAATTTTCCGGTTGCATCCATAGCAAGCATTGCAACGTATAAGCATTGTTGGATAGTGCGGAGGCTATTGGAGGATGCATCTGATGATTACGGGCTGTCAGGCCAGGATGGGACGCGCTGCCTTGCGCCTGGGAGTGCGTGATGTCGCACTGGCCGCGCGGGTGTCGATCGGAACCGTGTCTCGCGTCGAAGCGGATCTGTCAGCCAATCCTGCAACGCTCGATGCCATAAAGCGTGCGCTGGAGGCAGCCGGTCTCGAGTTCATCCCGGATACCGGGGGCGGTGCGGGCGTGCGTCTGAAGGACCGCAAGCCGGCACATTCGGACGAGCCATTGTGGCACCCGAGTTTCCGTTCGCATAAGAGTAAGCTCTGCGCGGACGGAGCGCCCCGGCCATAGAAGCCGCGAATCTCAACTTACAAGTGAACGCGGGGCAACTTTGAGGCAGATCCAAGCTTAGTAGTTCATAAGCCTGGGCCGTCCAGGCCCGCACGCGGGTTGAGCTAGGATGACGCCGTGACCGAAACCAGGCGAAGCCTCAGGCAGCACAAGTTCGATATCGGCGACCGTGTGGTCGTGAAGGCCGGCCCGAACATCAACCTGCCTGCCGGGATATATACGGTCATTCGCACCCTGCCGGTGACGAACCTAGGCCCCCAATACCGGGTGCAACTCGCGGGAGCCGAGCAGGCGCGAATTCTCGACGAAGCGGACTTATCAGCCGCCTCGTGACCGGGCCCGCGTCACGGCGCACGCGCCGGTAACAAACGCCTCGCATACCGTGCCACTGATGGCATAGTCAGGCGCCGCCCGACTGAGGGCGGCGTGTGTGTGACGCGCCATTTTCCGCCGGGGTTGATGTGAGTTCGACAAGCGAAGCCGGTTCGCGCCGGATGCCGCCGATCCTGGCAAATCCATATTGGATGCTGCCGGGAATCGTGTTGGTGGGAGCGCTGCTTCGCCTGCATCACATCGGCCAGGCTTCGCTCTGGAATGACGAGCTTTTCAGCCGGTATTATCCGGAAACCGGCCTGCGATACATGTGGTCGGAGGGCTTCTTTCTCGAAACCAATCCGCCGGCGTACTACACGCTTCTGCTCGGCTGGATGCGCCTGTTCGGAACAGGCGAAGTGGCACTCCGCTCAATATCGCTGCTGGCATCGTTGCTCGCCATCCCACTTACCTATTGCCTCGCGCGGGAGTTCGCGAAACCGGGAACGGCTCTGCTCGCCGCTCTGCTAATGGCGATCTTCCCGATGCAGATCTATTACGCGCAGGAGGCACGCTGCTATGCGCTGATGGTGCTGCCCGTCTCGCTGGCACTGCTCGGAATGGCACGCTACCTCCGCGACCTCCAGGCCAGGCACCTCGTGTCGTACGCCCTTGGCGCCGTCGGAGGGGTGTACGTTCACACGACGGGTGCGCTGATCGTCGTCGCCTTCAATCTGGCTTTTCTCCTGACCTTTGCCGGCCAGTCTAAGCTGCCTGCAGCCCGCGTGTTACTGATGTGGCTGGCGGCAAATGCGGCGGTCGCATTGCTATGCGTGCCCGAACTCGTCGCCATGCTGAGCGAAATACGGGCCAACCGCATGAGCTGGCTACAAGCCCCGACCCGCCGGGACGTGGAACTCGCCCTCGGCACGCTGATTACGGGCCCGGCGAATTACCATCAGAAGGTCAGCCTCGGCCTCAGCTTTCTGCTTCTCGTCGCGATGCTGGCGGCGCTTGCGACTGCCAGACCGGACAGGCGGACGATCGCGGTCCTCATCCTCGTGCCGGCGGTGGAGTTCGGACTTATCCTGCTCGCCGGCCTGCGCCAACCACTTCTCGTGCCGCGCATCCTGTGCTGGATGAGCGTTCCGCTCAGCGTGCTCCTCGCCGTGTTGATCGCCCGCTCCGCGCGGGTGCGCTCACTGCTCGGCGCGGCAACCGCACTCGTCCTGCTTACAGGTGTCGCCATACAACTCCGCCAAGGCGCCGAGGCAAAGGAGCCATGGCGCCTGTTCTTCGCGCGCTTGCAGCCTGAGCTCGCAAACGCCGACATCGTCGCCGTAGGCCCCTGGAGCGAGCCGATGCCGCTCGCGTATTATGGGCAGGACATGGCAAAGGCGCGCCACTGGACGGAGCATTTTCCGGATACGGTAGAGAGTACCGTTATTCCCAAACTTCTTGGCACACGCGATGTGACGCGCGACGAGTTACTCGCAGACATTCGAAAGGGCGCGCGCGTTCTGTTGCTGCAGCGGCAGGTCGAATTCGTCGACCAAAAGCTGCTCGCCAATGCCGTTGCGCCCACAGAGCGCGTCCAACAATCCTGCGGCGAACCGGACTGCCTGGAAGCATTGTACTGGGCCGCCACATCTTCTGGCATGAGATGATTACAACAACCGTTGACCGACGATTTATTGTAAAACCTTCACCTAATCTGTTCGTCTGTAGCGCTATGGATCAGCAGATGGCGGCCGAACCACAAACGGGGAAGGCAGAACGCGAGCGGACCGCCGCCAGCACGTAGAGCATGACGATGCTCATCAGGCGACGCGGAGCATCCTGCAGACCCTGAAACACCATCTCGGGCGCCTGAACTGCTTTTCGCATAACCCGCCCATCCCGAGCCAAGCCGAAGCGAGCCCGACCGGAGAAACACCCCTCTGGAGCAGAAAAACAACACTGATCCGACCTGCTGGCACTTTCGTAAGCGAGGCGCTACATTGTAGCGTCTATAGCACCACGAAGGCAGCGCTTTGCCCGGCGTTGGTCGCCGCGAACAGATGACTGGTTCGCGCGGCCTCCTGCTCCTGCGCTATGGGCTGCTGCTCAGTGCTGGGTCCTGCCGCGGGCTGGGGCATGGATGGATCGAGATGAACACGAACACGGTTGAGCGCGTCATTCGGCCAATTACCCTTGCGCGGAAGAACGCGCTGTTCGCGGGTCCGGATGGCGGGGCCCGTCACTGGGCGGTAGCTATGACGCTGATCCAGACTGAAAAGCTAAACGGTGTCGAACCCATGGCCTGGCTCACCGATGTGCTGGAACGCATCGTCTCCGGGCAGACGAAGTCACATAAGCTGCACAGCCTACTGCCATGGGATTGGACACCCGGCAGACCAACTCCGGCGAGCATCCTCTATCCGGCCGTCGCTGCCTGATGACCGACGACCTGATGAGCAGACCTCGGTTCCTCTTGTCTCGCCGGGTTGTCTTGACGGCCATATCTACTAATGTCCTGTTTGAAGGATCCGGTATATCTGCAGCAGGGCCGGTGACCAGTGTCCTTGTGATCCCGAGCATTCACAAACGGCTAGATGGAAATTCTCGTTACAGTTACGCAGACCTTTATTCCTTGGTTGCAGCCTTCCATCCTAATCTTGTTGGGGTCGAGATAAGGCAGGAGGATCTCGCACGCCCAGAGGCTTACCTTCACCATAACTATCCCGAAGAAATGGTTGCGCTCGCCCAAGCCTATAAGGACCGTGTGTTCGGGTTTGACTGGCTGGGCACGGAGGTAGAGGGCAGGGCTGTTCCTACCGACTGGTGGACAAAACAGAGCCCCATCAAGCAACTTGAAAGATCGTGCGGTTCGCCACAACCTGGTATGTCGCCTGAGCAACTGGAATTGAATGCCCGACTTGATTCAATATCCCAGCAACAAGAACAAATTGTCGAAACGGCGACTGCTGCGTCTCTTGCGGATGGCCGCTACGACCGCGTTACCGCGGAGTATTACAAAATTGCAGCCGAACTGACCCGCGGCACTCGGTGTGAGCAATTGACGGACTGGTATGCCGAGCGTGACCACGAGATATCTGCGAATATCGTCAAAGAGGTGCTTCGGAATCCTGGACGTCGCATTGCTGTCGTAACTGGCTGTGATCACCACGGTCCACTGATTGCAGCGCTATCGGGCCTCGGCTCCAAAGTTGTGCTTGTCCCGGTGCAGGATAGGGAGCGGGCTTCAATGTCACCGAAATGACGCCCCGTTCCAGACTCATTGAACGAGGCCTGGCACAATTTGCCGCGTCCAAATTAGAGGTTTTTCCGATCGAAGTAGATCCGAAACAAACCTAGCTCTTTGTTTGGCGAGCATCTTTATCCGACGGGTGATCCCATCGGGCCGGATGATGCTCTAGCTTGGTGTTTTAGCCTGTGTCACCGCCAAACTGCATGTTGTCCACGAGGCGCAATGTGCTGCGGCCACGACGCTTACCTTTGATCGAATGCAGATCGTCCTTCGCGAGCGTGGTGCGTTGCGCATTCAGCACAGAGCCGGCCCTCACTTGGCACTCCCTGGAAGAAGGTCACGTTTTTCGTCGTTCTCCGAAGCCGATGCTAGAGCGCCGTCGCAGGCTCCGGCATGGTTGCGCGCCGCGCTTTCGTGTCCGCGGGATTTGGCGTGGCCTCGGCAAAATCGAGCACGATGCGTCCGGCAACCTTACCCAGGTCAAGCCGCCGGAAAACATTGTTGATGTCAGACAATGGCTGCAATTCGATGTCGGCCTTCACCTTGCCTTCCGCGGCGAACGCCAGGGTTTCGGCCATATCCTCTCGATTACCGACGAAAGATCCGCGGATGGTGATGCACTTCGCGACGACGTCGAACAACGGAACCGGAAAGTGGCCAGGTGGTAGGCCGACGAGGACGCAGGTTCCACGCTTGCGCGTCATGCCGACGCCTTGCGTGAACGCGGACAAAGAAGGCGCTGTGATCAGGACGCCGTGTGCGCCGCCGCTGGTGCCCCTGGTGACGGCTTCGACCGCATCGGGATGTTCTGCGTTGACCACTAGATCAGCGCCTAGCTTTGTGGCGAAAGCCAACTTGCCATCGTCGACATCGACCGCACACACCTGCAACCCCATGACCTTGGCATACTGAATGGCAAGGTGCCCGAGGCCGCCGGCGCCGGAGATGACGATCCAGTCGCCGGCCTTCGTCTGAGTCTCCTTGATCCCTTTGTATGTCGTGATCCCGGCGCAGATCAGGGGTGCCGCTTGCTCCGGACGCAGTCCTGCCGGGATATGAGCGACATAGTTGGGGTCGGCGATGACATACTCCGCAAAACCGCCGTTCCGTGTGTAGCCGCCGAACTCGGCCTTGTCGCAGACGGTTTCCCAGGCGGTCAGGCAATGCTCGCACTGTCCGCAGGCCGAATAGAGCCACGGCACCCCCACGCGGTCACCCGCCTTGACGATCGTGACACCTTGACCGACCGCGGCCACGCGCCCGATTGCCTCATGGCCAGGCACGAATGGCGGCGTGGGTTTGAGCGGCCAGTCTCCCCTGGCGGCGTGCAGGTCAGTATGGCACACGCCGCATGCTTCGGTTCTGACGAGTATCTGGCCAGGGCCGGGTGACGGGATCTCCATCTCCCGCAAGACCAGAGGGGCGCCGAACCGTTCGACGACGGCAGCCTGCATCTTGTGGGTCATTGGTGTTCTCCTGTTGTCGTCGATCGGCGCAGATCGGATCGTGGTTTTATTCAGGCGGCTGCCTTGGATCTGAGCTCGCGGACAGCCTCGATCATCTTCGTCAAGACCGTTGCGGCGTCGCCGTAGACCATGTTGCAGTTATCTTCGTAGAACAGCGCATTGACGATCCCGGCGTAGCCTTTCCCTTGGCCGCGCTTGACCACGTAGATCTGACGCGCCTTGTCGGCATCGAGGATCGGCATCCCGAAGATCGGGGAGGATTTTTCGGTGCGCGCGGCGGGGTTGACCACGTCGTTGGCGCCGATCACCAGCGTCACGTCGGTGTCCTTGAAGTCGGCGTTGATGTCTTCGAGCTGGAAGATCATGTCGTAGGGCACGCCGGCCTCGGCCAGCAGCACGTCCATTTGGCCGGGCATCCGGCCGGCGACCGGATGCACCGCAAATTTCACCCCGACACCTGCGCCCTGTAGCAGCTTGACGAATTCGTACAGTTTCTGCTGCGCCTGCGCGACGGCCAAGCCATAGCCCGGCACAATGATGACCGTGCTGGCATAGCGCATGGCGATCCCCGCGTCGGCGGCCTCGGTCGGTTTGAGGCTGCCCTTGATGTCACCCTGCTTCTGCTCGACCACCGTGCCGAAGTTTGTGAAAAGAATGTTGCTCACCGAACGGTTCATCGCTTTAGCCATCAGCAGCGTGAGCAGCAGGCCGGCGGCGCCCACGACCATTCCTGCGATCATCAAGGCCGGGTTCTGCAGCACGAAGCCTTCTAGCCCGACTGCCAGCCCTGTCGCAGCGTTGTAGATGGAGATCACGACCGGCATATCCGCGCCGCCAATCGGCAGCGTCATCAATACGCCGAACACGAGGGCGCAGGCGAAGAACAGTATGATGAGGTGGGGCATTGTAAGAATAGGCGTTGCACCGCCTTGGACGGCGTAGACGATACATCCGCCGACGGCGAGAGTCGCGAGCAACGCCACGGCATTGAAGAGTTGCTGACCTTTGACGCGCAACGGCTTGCTGAGGATTTCATCAAGCTTGGCCCAGGCGATGAGTGACCCGGACAGCGAGATCGAACCGATCAGCGCACCCAGAAGCGTCACGACGAGCGTTGTCGGGCCCTGGGCCTTGCTGCCGAACAGTTCGACCGCGGCAATCGCACCGGCTGCTCCGCCGCCCATGCCGTTATACAGAGCCACCATCTGCGGCATGGCGGTCATGGCAACTTTCGTCCCGCTCCACCAGGCGACGCCGCCGCCGGCTAGGATAGCTACCGCGGCGAGAGCGATGTTGACCCAGAGAAAGGGTCTGGCCGCCGCGTCCACGTCGAAGGCATAGAGAAAACTTGCGGCAATTGCGGCAAGCATGCCTATTCCCGCGACAAAGATGCCCGAAGGCGCAGTGACAGGCGACGACATGCGCTTGAGCCCGTACATGAACAGGAAGGCCGCCATGAGATCAACAACGCCGATCACGAGATGGGTGAATGGGATGATCATGTCGGCTCCTCAACCTTTTTTCGCGGTAATGGACAGCACCGTTCCCGGCTTGCCCGGCGCGGGGCCGTGGCTGCTCGGCTGAAACATTGCGAGCATTCGGCCGGTGACCGCATAGCCGCCGGCGGCGTTCCCGGCGCCAAGGAGCACCGCAAAAAAGCCAATGACCTGCTCGGTCATCGTGCTTGCGTTGAGCAAGGCGAACAGCCCGCCGACCACGACGATGCCGTGCACGAAATTCGACCCGGACATCAGCGGCGTGTGCAGGATTGCGGGCACGCGCCCGATGATCACCCAGCCGGTAAAGGCAGCGAGCATGAAGATGTAGAGTGCGACGAAGCCAGTAATGGCGATGGTGAAGGTCATGGTCTATTACCGTTCCGGCTCACGCCGCCTTGTTGACAGGTGAGGCCGCCGCGTTCGTGTGCCCGCTGCTCGGAAATGCGTCTTGCGCGCTGGCGTCCCGCCGGTGCCTGCCGGCATGAGTAAGCACCGTCTTCGCAAGAACCTCGTCGTCCCAATCGAGAACGATTACGTTGTCTTTGAGCATCAGCGCGAGCAGGCTGTAGACATTCTTTGCGTAAAGCTCACTGGCATCCTCGCCCAGCAGCGAAGGCACGTTGAGCGGCGCCACGATCGTCACCAGGCCGATCTCAGTCGTCTCCCCGGGCCTGGTGTCGTCACAATTTCCGCCGCCATCGGCCGAGAGATCGACGATGACGGCGCCCGCTTTCATGCCGAGCACCTGTTCGTGGCTGATCAACTTGGGCGAGGGGCGTCCCGGAATGGCGGCGGTGGTGATGATGAGATCCGCTTGCTGGATATGCTTGGTCAAGGCGACGGCGACAGTGGCCTTTTCCCCATCGCTCAGCGCACGGGCATAACCCCCCTCACCCGTTGCATCGACCCCGGTGACGACGAACTTTGCGCCCAGCGATTCCGCCTGCTCCTTGGTGTCCGGCCTCACGTCGTAGCCTTCGACCACCGCACCCAGCCGATGCGCCGTCGCGATGGCCTCCAGACCAGCAACGCCAAGCCCCATGATCAGCACCTTGGCAGGGCCTATGGCGCCGGCCGCGGTCGTAACCTTGGGAAGGATGCGGGCAAGATGGGTGGCGCCCAACTGTACGGCGTAATAGCCCGCCAAGGCGGACTGGCTGGACAGGGCGTCCATCGCCTGGGCCCGCGTGATGCGGGGCACCATCTCCATGCCGAAGCAGGTGATCTTCCGGTCCAGCAGGCGCTGGATCAATGCAGGTTCCTTGTTTTCGTAGATGAAGGAGATGAGGACCGCCCCAGCTCTCATCGCATCGACGGCTTCCAACGAGGGAGGTTGTACGGCAAGGACCACATCCGCCTCGCCCAGCAGCGAGTGCAGGTCGGCAACGATTGCCACGTCTTTGTAGGCGGCATCTGCGAGCTTGACCGCGTCTCCAGCGCCAGACTGCATGTGAAGCTTCGCGCCAAGCTTGAGCAGTCGAGCAGCAACCGACGGCACCAGTGCCACACGCTTCTCATGGAGCATGGTCTCCTTCAGGACAGCGACGTTGACGTACATTGGGACTCTCCGATCA
>CAZZVF010000013.1:0-22817 GCA_964657355.1 uncultured Buchnera sp. | reverse complement strand
GTGTCACCGACCGGGTGCCCGAACGTGTCATTGACTGCCTTGAAACCGTCGAGGTCGAGACAAAGCAACGTGGACCCCGTCGATCTCCGGCTTAACGCCACAGCTTGCTCCAGCCGCTCATGGAACAACAACCGGTTCGGTAAGCCGGTCAACGCATCGTGCTGGGCCATATGCGCAATCCTCGCCGCAGCCACGCGCTGCGCGGTGATGTCCTCGAGGGTCACAAGCCATCCCCCATCCTCCATCATAGCGAAGTTCAGCGCCAGTCTGCGGCCATCTGAGAGATCCTGGATGTGTCCGGCGCGGATGTTCCCTGCGCGCAAGTGCAGGATCGATTGAAACGTCCGTTCGATATCGGGGAACGATGAAACTCCAGCTCCAGCGAGCATGTAGGTCATTTTCTCGATCGTCATGCCGCATGAAATCACAGACATCGGCAAGCCCAGCATCTCGGCAAGCCGCTGGTCTCCTACGACTAGACGGTCTTTGACGTCGAACATGCAGAGCGCTTCAGACATGTTGTTAATGGCGGCGCCAAACCGGACGTGCTGGAGGCGAAGCTCGCGATCGCCTTCCTCACGTTCCCGTGCGGTCTCACGGAACACCAAGACGGTACGAGCCATCGCGCCTATCTCGTCCCTGGACGTGCAGTAGGGCACATTGGACAGCGCTTCACCGTTGGCGAGTAGTTGCATCCTATCTTGCAATTGGTCGAGCCGGCTGAATGTCCTCACGGTAATTATCGCGCAGGCGACTGCGGTGGCAGCGAGCAAGATTGCCGCAACGGCGTCCAGGACTACGGTACGGAGCGTTATCTGCGCACGCACATTCCAGAACTCGTCGATCGCGGCGCTTGCCGTGCTTGCGAGTTTGACCGTTGCTTCGAGCGCGTTAGCCGAGTGAAGAAAGAAGCTGTCCAGGTCCTCAGGATAGTTTGGCGGATGGCTACGAGCCTCGGTGATCATCTTCTCGCGTAGCCTGTCATAACCTCCAAAGTAGATGTCTTGGACTCGCTTGACGGCGTCTTGAACCTTGGGCGGTAAGCCGTCGTGCATCGCAAGTTTCTGGATATCGAGCCAAGCATCCGACGCGCGACGCGCCAGAACCGCCATTTCCTCAAGCCGTGTGTCCAGAATTGGCTCCCGGTTCGCTGTGGCGATTGCGATATAGGTCCGCTCACGGCCGCCGAACTCTCTTATCTGCCAGGCCTGATCGCGCATGGACTCAAGCATTGATATTTCGGTTGGCAGCATGAAGCCGGGCCCGCGCAGCAAATGACGCTGCGCCTCGAATGCCACTACTACCGCTTTCAGCGCGCGCGGCAGATTATAGACGATGTCTGCTGGCCGAGCCTCGAGCGGTTCCGCCAACAGTCGATCGAATTCGGCACGTAACGGGGTGAGCCGGTCGTGCAGATCACTTACAGACTCGCGAAACACAGCGGCTTTCGCGGTCGCAGTAAGGCCAAGTGCTTCGCCCAACACCCGGTTAATCTCGGCGTCCACTTTGCGGCGCTGAGTATCGATCAGATTTCGCAGAGCAGGGTCGACCACCCCTGGTCGCTCTAACGAAAGCTGACTGGCGCTTCGTTCCAACGACAACTCAATCGTGGCGCTACTTAACGTGGCAAGTGCCCTCGACGATGCTGCGAGTGACTGCGCTTGCTGGCGCTCGACCAAGGCGTTGTGCAGGTTGGTGAACGCGAAGCTGAGGCTGGCCACGGCTAGGCACGCAGTGGCAGCAAGCACTCGTAGTCGGATCGAACTCCGGGCCGCCATTGTAGAGGTCATGCTTAAAACCAAAGTTGAAGGTATAGCCTTCATAGCAATACAAAACTAATGAGTTGCTAACGGATCATATGCGCGCATTGCTTGATCGATACATTGGTGGAGGGAACTGCGCAGACGGCTCTGTAATCTATGTGCATGCTGCGGCGCTCGGGACGGAAGCCGGGCCGGCAGCGTCCAAGGAAAGGATAATGGACACGGTCAAACGGATAGAACGGCACTCGTGGCCGGAGGCGCCCACGATGGCGATGCGCGCCGGGTAGTTGCCAATGGCCCTTCAGCCGGGCTGACATCCCGGGCGGCTCTTCTTCCAGAGTGATGGTTTAACGCGGGCTCGAGCGGTTCGGGTTCGCCTGTCAGGAGCGCGGTCATAGAATAACATGTTGGAATCGGCGTGTCGCGGGAAGTGAGCAGCCTGTGCGTGCTCGACGCCCCGGCAAGCTCATGAACGGCAAAAACAGGCCGGACCCATGACCGCACGCCACCGCCGCGCCGAATGTCAAAAGTAAGCGGGCGAGGAACACAGGCGAACCGACTGAACGAAGATTGTCGATCTCCTGATCGACGCAGACCCGGCTTCAGGCTGCGACGCAACTGTCCATTGAAGAAAGCTGCGGCAGTACGGGTGTTGCAAGTTCTGTTCGGTTTCGCCCCGTATTCTTGGCCCGATACAGCGCCGCGTCGGCGGCCAGGAACAAATCTGCCGGCGTTGTGCCTGAGATGGGCGTCATGACGGCGCCGCCAATGCTGATTGTGATGTTGATGGGCGAACCGCTGCCAATGTCGATCTCCAGTGCGGCCACGGCACGTCGTACATCTTCGGAAAGTTCGAATGCCGAGACGTGATTGAGCGTCTGGCTGATGAAGGCGAACTCCTCGCCGCCGTAACGCGCCACGACATCGGAACCCCTTCGGCTGAAGCCCGCCAAGACAGCGGCCACCGTTCGGAGGCAATGATCCCCCGATGCGTGGCCATGAACGTCGTTCAGCTTTTTAAAATGGTCGATGTCGATCATCAGCAGTGTGACCTCCCGACCGGATGACTCATTCCATACGAGCGCCAGCGTCTCGTCGTAGCAGCGGCGGTTGCGCAGGCCGGTCAGAGCGTCCAGGTGCACCTGGGTTTGCAGCGCGGTGTTCGCCTGCGCGAGCAGAGTTGCGCGAAGGCTTTCACGAAGCGCAGATAGGAAGGCCCGGCGTACCGCCGCCTCGATCCGGTAGTTGCCGACGAGCGAGTACACGGAGGCGCAGGAGAGCGTTACGGCAGCAAAACTGCGGGTCGTTGCGTCGAGCGCCGGGTCCGACAGCGCCACCGCGCTGACGAGGACGTTAATGGCCGTGGTCAATCCTACCGCCCACCGGAACGGCAGGGCGAGGAGGAGGTTGCAGCTCAGCACGAACAATGAGAAGACGCACGCCATGAGATCCGCATGTGGCGCACGGGTGGACCGTAGAATTGCGAGCGTGCAGATTGTCATTGCGAGAAGAGTAACGCAGGTCATCGCGTGGGAAGTTGCCAGGCGGCGATGCACGAGGCCTATGCCGACAAGGGAGATGGGAGTCGCTACGCAAAGCTGCAGGATGGCTGCTAACCCGATCACGTCCGGCACTGTTTTGGCGTCAATCCCCAGGAACATGTCGTAGAGGATGGTGCCGCCCAAGCTCAGGCCGGTGAACATTCTCCGCCGGGTCTCCTCGGTGGCGCGCAGGAATTTGTCATCGACCTCCCGCGAGAAGCGTCCGCTGAGCGACTGGTCGGAGAGCGCCTTTTCAACTTTGGTGAGCATTCCCGCGGGATCTGTCTCGTCAGGCCCGACTTCGGCGGAAATGACTCCCCAGGAGAGAAACACCTCCACCTTGTCGAGCGCTCTGCGGGCAGCCCCGCCGACGGTGGCGGCGAGGCTGCCGGCGATCTTCGGGCTCGGCCAACGAACGTGTAATTTCACCTTGTGCGCCCCGCACTGTCATCCAGCTTTTGTAAACCTATAAGTTCTAAAAAACCGTAAGCGCTCGGTCTGCGCCGTGTCGCGGCAAGAACGGCGTATGATCGGGTCCGAAAGCGCCAAGTATGACCAGCAGCGATGGCTTTGGATGGCGAGCGTGTTTGGGCCCATGGGCGGCGCGCTGTTGTGGTTCATGCTGACGGCCATGCTGCCTTGGGGTGGCGGCACTTGGCTGGAGAGCCTTGCCTTTGGCGGCCGCTGCAACGCAGGCGAGGCTATGATGCAGGACGCAGGCTCGGCGCAGTGGGAGCGCATCATCCGTCTTACACTCCTGACCACAGGAGAGGATGACCGACCTGTGCGAGGCAGTAATGACTATCCGAACGATCACGCCGTGGCAAGAGGGACCGACGGCACCTGCGTTCTGCACGCTGTCAGTTCAGCCGCGCGGCAATGCCGGGCTTCGGCGTTTACAGCATCCGGAACCACCGCCCGTCCGACAGCGTGTCCGACGCGGGCAGGAGCATTGAAGGCTCGGTCCACAAGCTTGATGTCGTCCGCATAAAACAATCCATTATTGTATCGAGATCACTTTGGTGTCCACTTTTTGTAAACGGTTTCCCGATAGTACCGAAGCAGCTTGGATAATGTAGCCATCACAAAGGATCGACGCTTTGGCCGACAGACCTGATCGTGCTTCAAAGCCTTTGCCCCCATCAATTCTGGGGCTGCGCGCCATTTCGACGGTCTTGCTGGCCGCTTTTTGTGGTTTGCTTGGCTTGGTTGCCACGCTGATTGGAGCCTTGGCCGGAATGGCCGTGCTCCCGCTTGCACTTCCGGCTGGCGCGATGTGCCTGCTCGCCCTCGCAGCTTCCCGCCGTGCGCCACAGGCGCTGGCAACCCGCACTCTCCTGGCCGCCTGCTTGGCTGGAGAATTGATGCTGTTGATCGGCGGTGTCAGCCCGCTGGGCGAAGGTGCGGTGCAGCAGGCCCACATGCTATATTTTGTCACTAATACGTTTTTGCTCGGTCTGGTCTGTCCAGTCTCGATGCTGACCTACAACGTCATTGTCGTGCTCCACCATTTGGTGATGACTTTTCTAGCGCCTGCGTTGATCTGGCATACAAGCGCGCCGCAGGTGGCTGTGGTAAACCTTGCTGTGCATGCAATCATCGCAGTGACCCTGGTCGGGCCATTGCTGCTGCTGTGCCGCCAGGTGATGCAGTCGGCCGTTACCTCAAACAATCTAGTGCACGAGGTACGCGCTGCGGCGATGGGGGCCGGGGTGGCGCGCGAGGGGCAAGTGGCGACCGAGCGCAACGCAGCAGCAGAACAGAAAGTTCTGATGAACCGAACTGCTGACGCATTCGAGGCCAAAGTTGGCAGCCTAGTCTCGATGCTGTCGTCGAATGCAACAAAGATGCAAGTAACGGCGCAGACCATGTCTGCCACCGCGACGCAAACAAACCAGCAGGCAACGACGGTTGCCGCGGCGGCAGAAGAAGCGAGCGCCGGTGTACAGACCGTTGCCGCGGCGGCCGAGGAGCTGACGGCGTCGATCCACGAGATTAGCCGCCAGGTCGCTCAGTCCACGAAGATCACAGGCAAGGCGGTCGAGGATGCCCGCCGGACCGACACTATCGTGCGCGCGCTGGCTGACGGTGCGCAGAAGATCGGTGATGTGGTGCAGTTGATCACCGGCATTGCGGCGCAGACCAACCTCTTGGCGCTGAACGCGACCATCGAGGCGGCGCGCGCTGGCGACGCGGGCAAGGGCTTTGCCGTGGTCGCAAGCGAAGTGAAGAGCCTGGCGGGGCAGACCGCGAAGGCCACCGAGGAAATTGGCGCACAGATCAGGCAGATCCAGGATGCCACCGGGGAAGCTGTGCAAGCCATCAAGGCGATCGGCACGACGATCGAGGAAGTCAACGTGATCGCGTCGAACATCGCCGCCGCGGTCGAGGAGCAAGGAGCCGCAACGGCAGAGATTGCCCGCAACGTCCAGCAGACTGCCGCGAGTACGCATGAGGTGACGACTACTATCGCCGGCGTAAGTCAGGCTGCCAATGACACAGGAGCCGCAGCCGGGCAGGTGCTTGATGCTGCGAGTGGTCTCTCGCAGCAGGCAGACCAACTCACCAATGAAGTCAGTCGTTTCGTCACAGAAGTTCGCGTGGCCTAGTGGAGTTTCGGCATGGAGCCGACACGTTTGCTCTCGCCGCCTGCGGCTTGATCTGATGGGTTATCGGGCCATTGCGGCGCCGGCGCTGGTTGGCGCCGCGAGCATAGCCGTATCGGTATGCTTAGCATTGCCGGTTTCCCTTCCCGGTCATCCTGCGACGGTGCTGCTACTTCCCGGGCGAGAGCAGATAGTGCTAGCCGCGCTGGTTAATCTTGACCCCGATTTGCGGCTGCTAGATAGCCGCGCTGGCGGCTCGCTGCTAACTGTTGAATATACGCGCTCCGATCTTCCCGCGCACCTCTCAGGAACCGGTGTGATTGCCCTAATTGGTGTTGGTACCTTCGGATGCCACAATTAGGTTCACGACCCATTAAATTTCGTGCGTCGCGCGGTAGGCGGTGATTCCAAGGCGGCGGAGGTATTCCGCAACGACGGCATTCCCGGGTTGCCGACCCGCGTGTTCTGAGTGGCATCATCTCCGTCATTTGCAGCGGCTTGCGCTGGCGTGATGTGCCGGTCGAATAAGACGCGGTTGAGAGCCAGTTGTCGCGTGGCCGCGCCAGCGATGCGGCTGCTACCCGAAAGCTCTCCAGACGGGCTGCACCGTGGAGACCGACAGGCCCGACGCCCGAGCCATCGTGCGCGAACTCCAATGCGGGCGCCAGGCGGCAGGCTTCCAAAGTCCGCACGATCGTGGCCTCCATCGCGCATTGTCGATCGTCCGCGGCGTGCCCCGCCGGTGCGCATCCTGCAAGCCAGCGATCCGATGTTCTGCAAATCGTCGCCGCCACCTGCCAACAGTGTCCACGTCGACACCGAGCGCTGCCGCAACTCGCTTGTTCTGCTCGCCCCGGCGCACGCAAGCACAATGCGCGCTCGCAGCGCCAGGCTTGCGCCGTGTTTCGACAGGCCGAAGCCACATCAGCTGGCGGGCAGAGTCCGGCACCCGGGTCGCTCGCAACTCGCCGGCGCGATGCAATTTCGGCGCCAGGCTGGTCGCATCGCGCCGGTCGGTCTTCACCCTGTCTGCCGCAAGCCGCAGGATCAGTGCAGGTGCGACGACCGCACACGCCTCTCTCGCTTCGGCTCATCCGTCACTGATGACAGAATGAGGCGATGGTCTGAAATACCCGTAGGTCTCGCAGGCATTGTCCGGCGTGGCCGCGTGCAAGGGTGTCGGCCGGAATGAGGTGGCGCTCGTATTAATACAACTGCGCAATGGTAGGCTGCATAGGCAAGCTCAGGCTTCCAGGCTCCCCGGAGCGCGCTGGCCCACCATGGCGAGCAGTTCGCGCCGTGTCGTCGGGTCGTCGCGGAACACACCGAGCATCCGGCTGGTGACCATTGAGACGCCCGTCTTGTGCACGCCCCGCGTCGTCATGCACTCGTGCGCGGCTTCGATGATGACAGCGGTGCCCAAAGGCTGCAGCACCTCCTGGATCGTATTGGCGATCTGCGCCGTCAGCTTTTCCTGGATCTGCAGCCGGTAGGCATAGGCGTCCACCACGCGGGCCAGCTTTGAGATACCGACCACCCTGCGATGCGGCAGGTAGGCGACATGCGCGCGGCCGATGATCGGTACCATGTGGTGCTCGCAATGGCTCTCAAGCCGGATGTCCCGTAGCAGGACGATCTCGTCGTAGCCCTCGACCTCCTCGAAGGTGCGTTCGAGGAGCGCCACGGGATCCTGGTCGTAGCCCTTGAAGAACTCCGTGTAGGATTTTGCCACCCGGCTCGGCGTGTCCTTCAGACCCTCGCGCCCAGGGTCGTCGCCAGCCCAACTGATCAGAGTCCTGATCGCGGCCTCGGCTTCTTCGCGGGTAGGCCTGGGTGCGGCGGCCGGCTTGGCGCCGGCTTCGTTTGGAGAGCCGAAGGTCAACCTGAATATCCTGCTGCAAGACCGATAATCTGGCTTGTGGCCGCTATCCCGCAAGTGGTTGCAGGCAAACGCCGCCCGGGGCGGAGGCAACGGCCGTCGGCGGCGAACCTTAATGGACGGCGCCGCCCTGGTGCGGGCTGTCCAGGCTGAAGGTGGGAATCGCGACGTCAAACGGATCGCCGCCCTCCGTCGTCACGCACACCACCGGCCCCGACCCATGCGCGACCATATGGTATTTGCCGCTCATGAAGCCGGAGGGCGTGTCCAGCGGCGTGCCGGACGTATACTCGAAGCTCTCGCCCGGCTCGAGCACCGGTTGCTCGCCGACGACGCCTTCCCCCTCGATCAGGTGCGTGCGCCCGCGCGCGTCGGTGATGCGCCAGGTGCGGCGGAGCAGCTGGACCGTCTCGTGCCCGGTGTTCTCGATCGTCACGCGGTAGGCCCAGACGTAGCGACCCTCATCCGGCTCCGACTGATCCTCGAGGTAGAACGAGGCGACGCGAACGGTGATGTCCCGCGTCGTCTCCGCGTAGTCGCGCGGGCTGGCCACTAGACGGCGTTCCTCATCGGCTGAAGGCAAATTGTGTGCTGGCGACGCATCGTCGTTCCTCCACCTCTCGGATCGCGGCAGATAGTGCGCGGTTTCATTCGGCGGCGTGACGCAACACGGCTGCGTCCATACCACGCGCGAGATCGTCCTGCAGATCTTCCAAATCCTCGAGCCCGACCGAGAGCCGGATGACGCCATCGGTAATGCCGAGACGGGCCCGCTCGTCCGCGCCGATCCGCATGTGGGTGGTGGTTGCCGGATGGGTCACCATGGAGCGGCTGTCCCCCAAATTGTTCGAAATGGCAATCAGCCGGAGCGCGTTCATGAAGCGGAAAGCACCCGGCTTCCCGCCGGCGACCTCGAAGGCCACCAGCGTGCTGCCGGCGCTCATCTGCGACATGGCAAGCGCATGCTGCGGATGGTCGGCCCGGCCAGGATACCACAGCCTGGCGACCACCGGCGACGCCGCCAGCGTGTCGGCCAGTGAAGCGGCGCGACCGCAGGCGGCTTCGACACGAACGGCCAGCGTCTCCATGCCCTTGAGCAGCACCCAGGCGTTGAACGGCGACAGGCTCGGGCCGGTGTTGCGCAAGTAAGGCTGCAGCGTCTCCTCGACCCATTTGGCCCGCCCGAGCACGGCACCGCCGAGCACGCGGCCCTGGCCGTCGAGGTGCTTGGTCGCCGAATACACCACGACGTCCGCGCCGAGTTCGAGCGGCCGCTGCAGCAACGGTGTGGCGAACACGTTGTCCATCACCACGATCGCGCCGGCCTCGTGGGCGAGGCGGCTGACCTCACGGATGTCGACAATTTCGAGCATCGGGTTGGACGGCGATTCGAGCAGCACCATCCGCGTGGGGCGGGAGAGCGCGCGGCGCCAGCCCTCCATGTCCTGTGCGTCGACGAATTCGTAGGTGATGCCGTATTGCGGCAGCAGGGTGGAGACGATCCAGAAGCAGGAGCCGAACAGCGCGCGGCAGGCCACAACGTGGTCGCCGGTGCGCAGGTGGCTCAGCATGGCGGCATTGACCGCGGCCATGCCGGTGGCCGTGGCGCGGCAGGCCTCCGCACCTTCCAGGGCGGCGAGGCGGCGTTCGAGCGCTGCGACGGTGGGATTGCCGAACCGTGAGTATTGGTAATGGCTTGCGGCGCCGGTGAAGGTGGCCTCCGCCTGCTCCGCGTCGTCATAGACGAAGCCCGAGGTGAGAAAGACCGCCTCCGACGTCTCGCCGTAGGGCGTGCGTTCTGCGCCGCCATGGATGAGCGTTGTGGCAGGACGAAACGGTTTATCTGTGCTGGTCACGTGCTGGGCTCCTGTAAGCGCTGCAGGATGCCCGACCTGGAACGCCGGAAAGCAATGCGACCCGTTCAAAGAGGAGCCGCTGCTCACCGGGCCTCTTTAGCGCGCTTGTTTAACCTCGCCGCAAGCCGGCCGGACAAATCACGAGGGTAAAAGATGCTAGGTCGGCGGGGGCGGTGCGTCAACATTGGCCGCCAGCACGGTCATCGTCATGGTGCAACGGATTTCGAATCCTATCGATCGGTAGAGCGCCAGGGCTTCCTTGCGATAGGCATAGACGTGGAGGAACGGCGTCTCGCCGCGGTCGAGGATGTTCGTGGCGACAACGCGGATAAGCGCGCCGCCCAGGCCGCGGCCGCGGAAATCGGGGTGCGTGCAGACACCGCTCACTTCCGCGAAACCGGGCGGCTTGATGCGCTCGCCGGCCATGGCGATGAGCCGGCCCACGTGCCGCACGCCGATGAAGCCGCCGAGCCGGTGGGTGCGGGCAAAGAACGGGCCCGGCTTCGTCAGCGTCGCGAGTGCCAGCATGTCGGCCGCATCGGCATCAGTCAGAGGCACCGCGTCGAAGGATTTTGGGCTTGGATGCGGCTGCACCTGGCGCAGCACCATCTGGTGGCAGGCATCGGAAGAGGCGATCGGGACGTCCGGCGGCAGGACAAAGTCGGTCCTCTCCATTAGCGTGAGGCCGCCGCCTTGCGGGTTCAGCCGCTGGAGGGCCGCGACGCTCTCCGGATCGGTTCCGGCGAAGGCACCGAAGCAGCCGATCCGGGGATCGTAGCGGAGAGCAAGGCCGTCACCGACGGCGATGGCTGATTGGCGCGTGTTGAGCGCGTTCCAGACGGGCCGGTCGAGCGGGTGAGACATGATGCAGCGCTCCTCGATCCCGGGTGCGTTGCGCCGGTGGGACCGGCGCTTTAAGGTTCGGACGCGCCGGTGCCAAGGCTGCGGGTGTAGTTCAATGGTAGAACGGCAGCTTCCCAAGCTGCATACGAGGGTTCGATTCCCTTCACCCGCTCCAGCGAGTTCAGGACTGCGCCAGGCAGACCACCGACAGACCACCCACCCGATTGGCTTTCAGCAGGCCGAGTTCGGCCTTCGACAGTGCCCACAGGATCGCGTTCACGGGTTTGGAGTGGCGCCGCATGTCGGAGACGGCGTCCGTGGTGGGCGGCCGAGTGAGCTTGCGGGCGAAACGCACGGCGGCTGCGAGCGGCAGCGTCAGGCCGTAGTAATAGCCGCTCTGGATGCGCTTGAGGCCGGCTTTTTCGATGAGAGCGTCGATTTCGGCGAGCGTGTAGCGGCGGTAATGGCCGAGGAACACGTCGTGGCCGCTCCACATCCAGCTGAATGCAGGAACGGTGATCAGGAACCGCGAGCCGCGTGGTGCCAGCGCCACGTATTCGGACAGCAATGCGAGATCGTCGGGGACGTGTTCGAGCACGTCCATCATCAGCACCAAGTGGCCGCCGAACTGCGTTGCCTGGTGCACGAAGCGGATCGTCTTGCCGTGCTGCTGCTCGACATGCTCCCGCTCGTAATTCGGATCGACGCAGGTGGCTTCGGCCGCGTTCGTGTTGTCGAGCAGATGGCGCGAGAAGAATCCCGATCCCGCCCCGACATCTAGCACGCTGTCGATCGGCGCCGTGCCGAGCAGCCGCAACATCGCGGCCGCCTTCGCACGGTAATACCAATGGCCGGCGATTTCGCCGCCGAGAACTTCGGTTTCTTTCAGGTCCAAGAGTCGTGGTCCGCCGATTGCCGTTGATTGATCGGATTTTCCGTCGATGCAGGCGCCCGCGCCGGATAGATCCCTTCGAGCAGATAGATCGGGCGCCGCTTCGTCTCGAGGAAAAGCCGGCTGACATACTCGCCGATCATGCCGAGGGAAATAAGGTTCATTGCCGTGGAGAACAGCAGCACGATGATGAGCGAGGCATAGCCGGGAACGTCGATGCCGAATGCCGCGACGCGAACGACGATAAAGGCGGCATAGAGAAACGCCAGGCCGGCGATGCCGATGCCGAAATACGTCCACACGCGCAACGGCGCGGTGCTGAAACTGACGATGCCGTCGAGCGCGAAATTCCACAGCCGCCAGTAATTCCACTTGGTGGTGCCGAGCACGCGCGCCGGCCGCACGTAAGGCACGGCGACGGACGGAAATCCGACCCAGGCGAACAGGCCTTTCATGAAGCGTCCGCGCTCCGGCAATGCGCGCAAGGCGAGCACGACGCGCCGGTCGATGAGCCGGAAATCGCCAACGTTGTGCGGGATCGGCGTGTCGCTCATCCAGTTGAACAGACGGTAGAACAATGCGGCGGTGGTGGCCTTGACCCGGCCATCCGAATCGCGGTTTTCACGCAGGCCGTAGACAATGTCGGCCCCCTCGCGCCAGCGCTCCACGAAGCCGGGGATCAGCGATGGCGGGTCCTGCAGGTCGACATCGATGAGCAGTGCGATGTCGCCTGCCGCCTCGTCCAGGCCCGCGGTCATTGCCGCTTCCTTGCCGAAGTTGCGCGACAGGTTGAGCACGCGCAGGCCCGGCCGGTGATCGGCTTCGGTCAGGATAACCGACAGGGTCGCATCCTTCGAACCGTCGTTCACGAAGACGATCTCGTGGCGGACACTCGCCCGTTCCAATTCCGGTCCGATGGCGTCGAGGAAGGCAACGATCGTGTCCTCCTCGTTGTACACCGCGACGATGACGCTGAGCAGCGGGTCCAGCGGTCGTGGCCGGGGCGGCGGGAGCGCGTCGCGTCGGGTGATGCTCATGGGGTCGACAATCCGGTAGGGCGCGCGGGCCGCACGCGACTCGCTTGGCGCTGACGGAGAATGGGCAACCTAGCCGTGTCGCCTCCTGGTGAACAGCCTTGCGGAGGCCGCCACCATGCCGGCGAGCCCGGCGATAAACAGCAGGGCGATGGCGCGGATGTGCATTGGCAGGTAGCGGAAGACGATATCCGAACCGCCCTGCGGCAGAGGCACGGACTGGAACAGCGCGCCGTCGAGGGTGACCGGCGTGCGGCGCCCGTTCACCCGCGTGCCCCAACCAGGGAAGAACAATTCGCGGCGGATGAGCTTTGCCGGCCCGTCGCATTCGGCATGCAGATGGTCGCGGTCGGCAAGCGTCAGGGTGCACGATGCTCCTTGCGCGCTGGCATAGGGTCTCGCCGCGGGGAGTTCGAAGATGTCGATCCCTCCATCGCTGAACACCCGCACCGGATGGTCGGCGTCGATCATCAGGTGAAACATCTGGGTGGCCGTCGGCGCCACCACGAAGCGCACCCCGATCCCCTCGAGTGCCGCGCGGTGCTCGGACACGGCCAGCAGGAGCGACCAGGCGGTATCGTCGGGACCCGGCAGGCTAGTCGGGAGCGCGCCCGGATCGAGCGCCTGAACGGCATACCGGCTCCAGATTTCGGGCACCGGCGTGTATTCGTATTGCACCGACCCGAGTCGGTAGAGAGCGCCTGCATTGGGAAACAGCGAGCGGTCCCCGGACATGGTGCGCGCGAAGCCCTGATGCGCTCGCAGATAATCGAGGGGAGCTTCGTTCAGGCCCGGTCTGTTGGTTCCGGACAGGATTGCCGGGACGAACAGGAGCAATGCCTCGGCGGTCAGGACGCCGGCGATGCCCGCCTTGCGTGCGGCGCAGGCCGGGGCGCGGAGCAGGAAGGCGAGGCTCACGAGCGATCCGGCGCCCCAGAGCAGCGACAATGCGACGAACCAGGTGCCGCCGGGCAGGCCTCGTATATCGTGCACCGCATGGTCGAAGCCGATCAGCAGGGCAGTCGCCAGGAAGGCGCCGAGCAGGGTCAGCGGCACCCGGACCGCCAGGCCGCCGCGCCTGCGTTGGTAGTCGTCGAGTGCCATGCCGGCCAGCACACAGGTCGCGAACGAGATCGACACCATCGTGTAGCGGCACAGCTGCGTGGTTCCGAGACCGGGAAGCAGACGCACCAGCAAGGTGATGCCCGGAACGTGGAACAGCACGCAGGTGCCGAGCCCAGCCCACAGCGCCAGTGCCATGCGCATGCGGCGCTCTGGCCGGGGCAACGCGCCGGCCTGGAACAGCGAGAGGATGCCGAGGAACAAAGCTGCGGTGCCGATGAACCCGCCGAGCTTGACCCAGTAGCGGAAGTCCAGATCGGCGAAGATGGTGCCGTACAGATAGGGGAAGAACAGCCCGGCGAGGTGGTCTGCGTCAAGGCTCATGGCAGCCGAAGCATCGTGCATGCCGAGCGAGGAAAGCTGCAGATCCTGCAGGAAGGGGATGAGCACCGGGGCTGCGAGAGCCAGGCCGATGAGACCGCCCGCGGCAGTTCTCCAGGCGAAGGCCAGCGTGTCGGCGCGGGTCATGTCCAAAGCTCGCGCAGCGGCCCAGACCAGCGCCAGCAGGCCGTCGAGAAAGGCGGTTTCGGGAAAGCCCGCGGTCAGCGAATAGGCGATGGAGATGGCTACCAGCGCCTCGCCTCCTGGCTCGCGCAGCCGGCAGCGCTCCAGGCCGAGGAGCAGAAGCGGCAGGAATGCGATGGGCAGGATCGGCGCGTCGGCATACCAGGCGAAGGTGCCGTTGAACTGGAACAGGATCGAAGCCAGCAGCGCGGCCCAGCCGAGCAGGCCGATCTTGCGCAGGAACAACCAGGTCGCAAGGCCGGTGAGAACCTGCATGGCCAGCTTGATGAGCAGCACGCCGGCGTGGAAGTGCAACAGCAGATTGAACGGCAGGAAGAAGGCGGCCGGCTGCATTTCGGAGGCGAGCGGCAGGCCTATGCCGGTGTAGTGGTTCCACCATGGCACCTGAAAGTGCAGCCACTGATCCGCAGCGAGCCGCCCCAGTGCCAGCATGGACTGACCTGCATTGTCGTCGATGAACGGCTTGCCCGGCAGCAGGCCTGCATTGCGGTGCAGAACCAGGTCCGAGACGAAATAGATCGGATTGGTGCTGACAAGTCCCACAAGCTCGGGCAGGTGGGCGATGAACGGTAGCAGCACGAGCAAGGCCATGGGGTGGCGGCGCATGCTGCGTCCTTGGGGTATGTGACAACAGCGGTCAAGCGCGCCGGCGTGTCGGGCCGCAAGGGTGCAGACGCTTTTAGCGGGGGAGTAGCGGAATGCCGGAAGGCGGCGTGCCCAGCATCGAAGCAGGCCCGGTAGCGATGGGAGCAGCACCCTCGCGTGACGGCTTCGTGCCCGGGATGCGCCAGCGACCGGAACGGATTCAAGACCTCGAAGTGCTGCGCGCCCTCGCCATCGTCATGGTGCTGGTCGAGCACATGCAGCTGAACTTGTTCTACTGGCACTCCGACATTCAGGACATCAGCCTGCACTACTGGCGTGGCGCCGCCGGTGTCGACCTGTTTTTTGCCATTTCAGGATTTGTCATTGCACGGCGACTGCTTCCGCGCCTGCAGCAATGCGTCTGTGCGGAAGATACCCTGTCCACCACGATGAATTTCCTGGTGCGCCGGTTCTGGCGGCTGCAACCGTCCGCATGGGTTTGGGCCGCCGTGCCGCTGCTGCTGACTGTGATCTTCAACCGCTCCGGCGCATTTCAGACGATGCGCGGCAACCTGCCATCGGCGCTCACCGGCCTGCTCGGAGTCAACAATCTACGCAGCGGGATGATCATCGGCGTTTCACCCACCGGCATCACGTTTCCCTATTGGAGCCTGTCGCTCGAAGAACAGTTCTACGTGTTGCTGCCGCTGCTGGCGGTGCTGTTCAGGCAGCGCCTCGTGTTCCTCATGCTGGCACTGCTCGCCTGGCAGTTCGTGATGCCGCCAATGCCGGTCTACGTTCTTACCAGGCCAGGTGCCATCGCGGCCGGCGTGCTGCTCGCGATGTTCAGCCATCAGGCGGCGTGGCGCCTCGCCGAACCGCGCTTCCTCGCACGCGGGCCCCTCGTCAGGGGGGCATTCCTCTTCGGCATCGTCGCCCTCATCGGAATGCTGGAATCGGAGTTGCTGCGGCCGCTCTATAGCGTGCTGCTCGGGCTGGTCGCCGTGTTGTGCGGGGCACTCGTCCATGCCGCTTCGTACGATCGCGGCTACATCATGCAGCCCGGCCTGCTGCGCCGTGTGCTCGCCTGGATCGGGTCACGATCCTACAGCATCTACCTCATCCATATCCCCGCCTACGCCATGACACGCGAACTGTATTTCCGGCTCTACCCGCCGATGTGGCCATCGTTCCACCTGTCGGCGCACTATTTGATCGTGGCGCTCGCCCTCACGATGGTTGCGAGCGAATTGAACTATCGGCTCGTGGAAGTCCCGTTCAGGAACTATGGTCGCACGCTGAAGATCGCCTGACGTTGCCTGAGTCCTAAGCTTCGTCCCAAGCTACGCCAAATGAAGGCGATCAGCCCGAGGCACCCGGCTGTAAACAGCAGTGCGATGCGTCGCGGGTTTTGCGGTGTGTAGCGCCAGACCGTGTCGGAGGGGCCGGCCGGAAGGTCGATGTGCTGAAAGATGCCGCCCTGGGTCGTGATGTCGGCACGGTGGCCATTCACGCGTGCGTGCCAGCCGGGGAAGTCCATTTCCCGCCTTGCCAGACGCGCGGGACCATCGCATTGGGCGTGCAGCCGGTCCCGCCCTTGCGGCGTGAGCCGGCAGGTCGAACCTTCGCTCTCGAAATACGGGCGCGCACCGTCAAGCCGGTAGATGCGCCCCAATTTATCCTCGAACACCTTCTCGATCCCGGGGATGTCCCGCCGGCCTGCAAGCCCGTCCTGCGCTACGGGCACCATGACGTAAGAGACCGCCGCCTCGGCAAACAGGGAGCGCTTGGCGAGAAGGTTTGCGGCGCGTGAAGCGGCGTTTCCGGTGAGGCCCGAAAAGAAGCTCGGCATTTCAGTGGGAACGAGACGCTGCACTGTGCTGTCCCATGCAGCGGCGAGCGGCACGTAGATGTCGTTGATCATGGCGACGCCGAAATAGGCGCCGTAATTGGCGTTGAGCGGTCCGCCCATGACGTAGAGCCGCTGCAGCCCGAGATGGTCGCGCAAATAGGCGATCGATCCGGCGGCGAGTGTCCGGTCCTGCGTGCCCGCCGTGATCGGCATGAGGAAGAACGCGGCAGCTTCGACCACGAGAAGTGCCGCAGCGGCCGATTTCGACGCCTGTCGAGGGGCGGAGTGGATCAACTGAAACAGGGAAACGATGACAAACCCGGCGCCGAGCACCGAGCCGATCGCCAGTAATCCGAATGGCCACGAGGCCTCGTCCCAGGGTGGAGTGTCGCCGAAATCGGCGGCGAGCCTCGGCCAACCCACCACGAGCGCCGACGCGACCAGGGCTGAACCGGCGAAAGCTGCCATGCCGATACGCAACCGCACGCGCCCGGTAAGCCAGTCGTCGAGTGCCAATGCCAGGAGCACGCAGGCTGCGAATTCGGCAGACCCGCCCACGTAGCGATCGAAGTTGAGGTCCTTGAACCCGGGCAGCATCGTACGGAGAAAATCGAAACCCGGTAGACGGAAGGCGGCCGCGAGGGTGAACACGACCCATGCTGCAAGCATGATCCGCAAGCCGTCGCGCGGCCTGGACAGGACGGATGCGAGCGCCAGCAGCATCAGGCCGGGGCCGATGGACCCCCAGGTGCTGTTCCAGGCCATGAAGTTCCAGTCGCTGTCAGGCGGACCGAAGATGTTCGGCAGGATGATCGATGGCCAGTTCGCGGCGCCGAGCGTGGAGCCTTGTATCAGCATGTGGCCGCTGAGCGTCGAGACGGAAAGGTCCTGCAGGAACGGCAGAAGAACCGGGGCGGCCAGCAGAATGCCGCAAATGCCGCCTGCGCAGATCCTCGTCGCACAGAACAGCCGTGCACCGGGGCCGGCGCGCCAGCAGGCGAAGCCCGCCCACAACAAGGCGAGCACTCTATTGGCGAACGTCACTTCCGGAAAGCCGGCATAGAGCGAGTAGGCGATGGCAATGGCCACGATGGCCTCGCCGCCGCTGCGGCGTTGGACGGACAGTGCGCGGCACCTTTCGATACCGAGAACGAGCAAAGGCAGGAACGGGATCGGCTGGATCGGTGCGTCCGAAAAGCAGGCAAACGTGGCATTCAGAGAAAACAGAATCGCGGCCACGGCGGACGCATAGCGGCTGATGCCGGTCTGGCGCAGGCAGGCAAAGGTGAAGGCGCCGGCGAGAAGCTGCAGGACTAGCTTCAGGAAAAGCATGCCGTTCGCAAAATGCAGCAGCAGCACGAATGGCAGGAACATCGCAGTGGATTGCATCTCGGACGCGAGCGGCAGACCTGCGCCGGAGAAGTGGTTCCACCACGGAATGGATCCGCTCAGCCACTGCGCGGCGGCCTGGCCGCCGAGAGCCTGCACCGTCATTCCGGCATTCCCGTCGATGAAGCAGCTGCCTCCGAACAGCCCGGAGACCCCCGGCGCATGCAGTCCCGAGGTGATCAGCAATGGATTGCAGCTGAGCAGGCCCAAGAGTTCCGGAAGATGCACGATGACCGGCAACGCCAGCACGAACGCGACGGGCCACCAGGCAGCCGTGAACGATGCGACGTGCCATTTCCTTCCGGCGATGCGTCGGCCGTAGTTCCGCGCAGGACGTTCGACGAAGCGATACGTGGCGTCGGCGGCCAGGAATGTGACCGGCAATGCCAGCATCACGTGGCCAAAGTCGGCGAGTGGGCCGGCCGCATCGGTGCCCCCGATCCAATGCGAGACGGCGACGCTGGCCGCATAGATCGGCACGTGACAGAGATAGAGCGCGTAGGATCGTGCCCCGATCCAGGACATTGCGTTCTTGAAGCGGCCCTCCGCGCAGATGAAGTTTCCGCCATACGAAGCGGCCCACACCAGCAATGCGCCGAGTGCGGAAATCCCACCGACGCCGAACGGTCCGATGAAATGCGCCAGTTCCGATGTTTCGGACATGGCTGCGATGGCTGCAGCGACAAAGCCGAACCGCAACAGAGTTCCGGCCGCTCCTTTGCGCGCGAGGAAGCCCGGCGCAATGCGGGCGTAGAGCCGATGCGTGCTGCAGAGGGCGAGCAGTACACCCCATAGAAGTCCGTCGGGTCGCAGGATGACCGTCCAGCGCCCGCGTTCCATGGGAAGCAGAACGAGAATGACGGTGAATACGGCAATCCCCAGAGTGCGTAACGACAAACGCCGCGTGAGGAGAATTGCGACCGGGAGCACGAGGTAGAACTGCTCCTCAAGCGACAGGCTCCAATTGGGATAGCTGGCGCCATAGAAGTAGACGAGAAACGCATCGGCGAACCGGATATTGGCGAACCCGAAAACGGTGGCCACCGACGCCCAGACATTGGTCGTGGTGGTGCCGAAGACGCTCGGCGCCGCGACAAGACTGCCGAGCACGATCAGCGCAAGCCACAGCCATGCGGCCGGCCAGATCCGGAAGACCCGTCTCACCCAGAAAGCCCGCAGCACTGCGGCGACGCCGTCGGGGCCGGGTGCATTGCGGAGTTCGGTAAACAGCGTCCGCGATATGACGAAGCCTGAAATGACGAAGAAGAGATCTACGCCGAAGGCGAACTGCGCACGACTGATGGCGCTGAGAAGCGGGCCAGGCTGCTGTATCAGGCTGCCGGCGGCGTGATGGACCATGACCAGGAGCACGGCGAGGGCCCGCAGCACCTCGATGTCGCCGATCCGGCCACCGCGCGCGTCTGCTTCTGCAGGCAGGCCCCTGCCGGTGTCGGCCTGCAGGCTCGGGATCACGCCTTGCGGGCCAGGATCAGCTGACTCTTTGGAGCGAACGCATCGAGCGTCTGCTTGATCTTGGCGCCATCCTTGGTCTCCAGGATGGTGATCCAGGTCTGCGCCCACAGGTCGAGTGCCGGATGGCGTTGCCCGAGATCGATGTCGCAGCTCCAGAACATGGCCCACCAGATCGCCCAGAAGAATCCGTAGGTGTGCGTGCGTTGGAGCAGCAGGCCGTGCCGCAGCAGAAGCTGGGCAAACTCGGTACGTTCGAGCACGCGAAGATGGTTGGGGCTTTCGAAATAGGCAGGCGGCGCCAGCGGTTTTTGCAATGCCTCCATGACCGGATCGGGCACGCTCACCAAATAGCGCGCGCCTGGCCGGCCGACGCGTACGAGTTCCGCCACGAAGCGGTCGGGGTCCGGCACATGCTCGATGACCTCGGTGCAGATCACCACGCTGGCAAAGCCATTCGGTAGCGGGATCGGATCGCAGTCGCTGACGATGGGGGTGACTTCGCGAGCCCGGCTCTGGCGCGCACGGCGTTCGGTTTCGGCGACCTTCCCGGCGTCGAGATCGGCGAACGCCACGTGCGCGCCTTGCTGTCCCGCGAAGTAGATGTTGCCGCCATCGCCGCAGCCGACATCGAGCACGACGTCATCTGCGGTAATCGGAAAACCTTCGATCAGCTCGCCGGTATCGTTGCGGAACCAGCCGCCGGCCGCAGCATCGATCAGCCCGACCCGGTCGGGCTCCTTGCCTCCCGAAAAATCAACGATGCCATGGACATCGGGCGCAACGGCATTGGTTGCCGCGGACAGGCGCCGCAGCCTCTCGCGCAAGGAGGTCAGCATCGCACTCTCCCGTAACTGGCCGATAAGCCGACAACGCCTGTGAGCGACGGCATTACTTCTTCCGGGCCAGCAGCAGCTGACTTTTCGGCATCATCTCGTCCAGTGCCGCCTTGATCTTCTTGCCGTCGCGGCTTTCGAGCATGGCCATCCAGGATTGCGACCAGTGTTGCAAGGCCGGGTGCGAGCGCCCTTCGCCTGCCGCGTCGCAGCTCCAGAACATCGCCCACCAGACCGACCAGAAGAAGCCATAGCCGTGCATGCGTTCGATCAGCAGGCCGTGCCGCATCAGCAGCTGCATGAACGCGTCGCGCTCGAAGGTGCGAATGTGATTGGGTTCGCGGAAGAAGCTGGCAGGCGCCAGCTTGCGCTGCACGCTCTCGGCCACGGGATCGGGCACGCTGATGAGATATCGTGCCCCCGGGCCGCCGACGCGGACAAGTTCGGCCACCAGACGCTCCGGATCGGGCACGTGCTCCAGCACTTCGGTGCAGATGACGACGCTCGCATAGCCGTCCGGCAGCGGGATCGGATTGCAATCGCTGACGATGGGGATGACGTCGCGCGCTTGGCTTGTGCGCGCGCGGCGTTCCGTTTCGGCAACGCGTTCCGGTTCGACGTCGATGAAGGCCACATGGGCGCCCTGCTGTCCGGCGAAATAGATGTTGCCGCCATCGCCGCAGCCCACGTCGAGAACGACGTCGGCGGCGGTGATGGGAAATCCTTCGATCAGCTCGCCGGTTTCATTGCGGAACCAGCCGCCCTCCGACGCATCGACCAACCCCACCATGTCGGCGCGGCCGATACCGGGCATTTCGGCGATGCCGGGCAAGCCACTGGCGGCAAAGGCATCCGCCCCCGGTTCTTGGCCTTCGGGCCAGACACCTTCAGGAGGTTCCGACATCATGTCCGCTCCTGTATTCGCTGAGGCAGTGCAATACTTGCGAGTGCATCGTCCACCACCCGGCACAAACGGCTTTCGGCGACCTCCACCGAGCAGTGGCGGCGGAGTGCCTTGGTAGCCGCTTGTGCCATGGCCTCATAGCTCGCGGGATTGTCGCGCATCGTCGTGAAGCTGTCACGATACGCGCGGTCGAGGCTCGCGGCATCGATGCGGCGGCGTGTCGTGCGCAGCGCGCGTCGCGTGTCCTGCGGCCAGAAGGTGGGCTCCGCGCTGCTGTCGATCGTGAAGCAGCAATCGGCCGAGAGGTAATCGGCCATGCCGGTGTGAGGCGGCGCTACCGCCGGCTTTCCGGCCGACATGAATTCCATCAGGGGCAGGCATTGGCCTTCGCCATGTGCGGTGTTCACCACGTAGCTGGTGGCGTCGACGAGTGCCGCATAGGCGTCGTCGTCGAGGAAGCCGTCGATCAGGATGACGCGGCAGGCGAACGGTGCGAGGCGCCACAGCAGCTGCACCAGCATGGCCATGCCGAGCGTGCCGTCATGGTGGGTGAGTTTCAGAACCAGCGTCGCGCCGGGTTCATCGGCGAAGTTGCGGCAGAAGCACGCAACCATGTCCGTCCAGTTCTTGCGCCCATCCTCGGGATTGAACACCGACGTGTAGATCGTCCCGCTCAGCGTGAGCGTTCGATTGGCGTGGCGTTTGCGCGCGGCGACGACAAAATCGAACCAGTTCTGGTCGTGGCGCATGGCGGTGAAATCGAGCGACTGGCTGTCGAGCGCCGTGCCGCGGACCGCGAGTTGAGTGGTCTTGCCGGTACGTCGTTCATGATTGGCAAAACGTGAGAACCTGTTCCATAGCGGCGACGGAATGCTGGTGACGGGAAAGTCTTCCCCCAGGGCTGCGCGGACGAGGTCGGCGGTGGTTGCGGAATGGACGATGGCCCGGCCGATGCGGCGCAGTGCCCAAACCCAGTCGTCGCGCCGGTCGCTGCTCCAGCTTTCGTCAGGCAGCGTGTCGAACTCCCAGGCGAACACGACGATGGTCGGGCAATCGAGGTTCACCGCCGTACGGTGCGGCGGCGAGAAGCTGATGAGCAGGCATTCCTGGCCCTGCTCGCGCGCCTTGTGAAAGATGCGGTCGGCGTCGCGCGCCGGGTCGGCGATCGGTATGACGAGACCGATCTTCTCGAGCAACGGCATGAAGCTGCGGAGGACGAAATAGTAGCTGTATTCCGCGCGGCCGAGTTGCGTTGCGACGGTAAGTGCCGTGGTTTCGGAGTGGACCAGCAGGATCATGGTCGTGCGCCGTTGAGGAATGCATCGAGCTTCCGGCGGACTGTTTCCGGGCTGGCGGCATCTCGAACGCGCAGAACGGCAGCATCGGCCATGCGCGCGTGGAGTGCCGCATTGCCGGCGACGGCGCAGGCGTTTTCATAGCCTACACACAAGCTTTCCCAATCCAGCCGGTGCGACATCGTGCGCAGCTTTTCACGCCGGTCGTGCGGCCAGTAATCATGCGCCGGTGTTGAAGCGGTGACGATGGCGCAATCCTCGTCCAGCAGATCGGCCAGCGCGCTGTGGATGGGTGACAGCACCGGCGTCGCATGCGCCATGAACCGCATCAGCGGCAGTGGGGTGCCCTCGGCGTGCGAGGCGCAGACGTAGAAATGCGTCGCGTGCATCCAGGCGGCTTCGTCCTCTGCCGACAGGGTCCCCTC
>CAZZVF010000012.1:0-22868 GCA_964657355.1 uncultured Buchnera sp. | reverse complement strand
ATCGATACGGGAAACACTGCTTGCACATGAGACCAAGGGTTCGCCTAGCCTCGCTGTTCGCGATCTGGCTGCTGGCGTCCTGCAGTTCGCCCGATCCGGCATATTACACCTTGCAGCCGGAGCCAGGAATGCCTGCTGCCGCTATGGCGCAATCGGTTGAAATTCGCAGGCCAGGCCTGGCTGGCTATCTCGACCGCTCGGATATTGTGCTGAAAAGCGCGTCGTACCGGCTCGACGTGAACAGCCAGCTGCGCTGGGGCGAGCCGCTCGGCGACATGATCGGGCGCGTCATCTCGCAGGATCTGTCGCAGCGCCTGCCTGGAACAAGCGTGTTCACCCAAAGCGGCGCCATCACCGCCGATCCCGATCTGCGCATCGAAATCGACATACAGGGTTTCGATGCCGACGCTGCGGGACAGGTGGTGCTGACCGCGCAGGTGGCGGTCGAAGCCGGCCACTCGCACGTGCCCATGTCCACGCGCCATGTCTCGTTCACCGGCCAGCCGGCAGGTCCGGGTGCGGCTGCCCTGGTCGCGACGATGAGCCAGCTGCTTGGAACGCTCACCGACCAGATCGCCGGCGACATCAGACGCGCGCCCCGCTCCAAAGAGAGCTGAGACACCGTTTAGTACGGCTGGTTTGGCGTCACAAAAAAGCCTTGTCGGTTCGGCATCTTTACAGACGCGAGGGATTTGGCATCGAGCGTCGCGTCGGCTGCCACGATACCATTCAAACTCAGCACATACGCCGTCACGGCATAGACCTCATCGGGCGACAGGCTTTGCGCGCTGCCGAGCGGCATGGCGCGATGGATGTAGTCGTACAGCGTTGTCGCGTAGGGCCAATAGCTGCCAACCGTCTTGATCGGCTTCGGCGTCGCGAGCGTGCCGGCACCGCCGGCGAGCTTTGGAACCGGCGCGCTGTTTCCTGCTTCACCGTGCGCGCCGTGGCACGCCGCACAGTGCGCGGCGAAGATCGTGGCCCCCTGGGCAACGCTGCCACGGCCTTCCGGAAGACCGTTACCATCCGGCGCCACATCGATGTCGAATTGACGGATTTCGTCGGCAGTCGGAGTGCGTCCAACGCCGTACCGGGGGGCGGCGAAAGCTGGCCCGGCCGCCGACAACCCTGTCATCAGCAGGATCGCAACGGAAAGCCCTGTTTCACGCCGCATTGGTGACCTCACCGTTCGCCCCCAGAGCCCAGGCATGGGTTGCGTTGTAGTGGTAAAAGGCCGCGGGCCCACGCGCCGCCACGATCGCCTGATGTGTCGGCTGCACGTTGCCTTGATCGTCGGTGGCCCGGCTGACGATCGTGGCGGGCGCTCCGGTCCACACCCATGGCAGGCGAAAACGGGTGAGGCAGATCGGCAGCACAGGGCCTTGCAGGGCCGCATCCTGCCACGTCCCGCCGGCATCCGTGGAAACCTCGACACGCTTGATTGCGCCACGGCCGGACCAGGCGAGACCACGTATCTCATGGAAACCCTGCGCGTTCAGCGATTGCCCGCCGGACGGCGTTGTCACCACCGATTTCACTTCCATGACGAACGTAAACTGACGTGCCCGCCCATTCGTATCGGGCATGATATCGGTGTATTTCGACGTTTCCTCGCGCGTCATCCATGGCGACTTGCCGATCTTCAGCCGCCGCAGCCACTTGATGCTGGTGTTGCCTTCGAAGCCCGGCAGCATCAGGCGCAAGGGATAACCCTGTTCGGGCCGCAGGCGCTCGCCGTTCTGGGCATAGGCGACAATGGCATCGTCCATCGCCTTGTGCATCGGCACAGAGCGGGTCATCGCGGCGCCGTCGGCGCCTTCGGCGAGTATCCAGGAGGCACCGTCATTTACGCCGACCTGCTCGAGCAGATCGGCTAGTCGCACACCGGTCCATTCCGAACAGCTTACCATGCCATGGGTGTCCTGCACGGTGGCCGACGCCGGAGCACCTTTCCAAAGCTGCTGCGAATTGCCCGAACATTCCATGAAGTGGATGCGTGACACGGACGGCAGGCGCAGCAGGTCATCCATTGTGAACATCAAGGGCCGCGCGACCAGGCCGTGGATCAGCAACCGATGCTGGGCGGGATCGATTGCGGGCACCCCTGCATGATGACGCTCGTAATGCAGCCCGCCGGGCGTGATGATCCCGTGCAGGTCCTGCAGCGGCGTCAAGCTTACGCCCAGTTGCGGAATTGTCGTCGGTTTCCACAGACGGCGAACCACCGATTTCTCGTATGGCGACGGCATACCGTAAGGTGGCGACATCAGCGGCGCGCCGAGCTGGCGTGTGCTGTCCGGAATGTCCGCTCGGGCCGGGCGCGACAGGAGACCCGCCGCTAGCGTCAATCCAGCCTCCAATAAGCGACGCCTGCCTGCCATTATACCCAGCCCTCTTCGTCAATCGCCTACTTCAATGTGCGTGCGGCAGTTGTTCCACCAGGTCGCGCACGCCGTTCAGCATGATCTGGGTGCCGATGCAGAGCAGCAGAAATGCGATCAGCCGGCTGACCACGCGCGCGCCCGACGTGCCGAGCCGCGCGATGACCAGGTCGGCGTAGCGATACGACACCCAGATGATGACGGACACGAGCAGCCCCGCGGCACTCATGCCCGCCATGAAGAGCAGGAAGCTCGCATGGTTCTCCGGGCGCACGGACGTCAGCGCAATGGCGACGGCGATCGTGCCCGGCCCCGTGGTGAACGGCATGGTCAGCGGATAGAACGCCACATCGCCGCTCAGGCGGGCAGGGTTGGCCTGTTCCTCCTTGCGCTGCTCGGTCTCTTCGGGCGCGTTCAGCAGGCTCCACGCACGGCTTGCCACCACCAGGCCGCCAGCGAGGCGTAGGGCTCCCAGAGTGACGCCGAAGAAGTTCAGGATGATCGAGCCTGCCCAGAGCGACACAAGCAGGACGAGTGCCCCATACAGCGCCACAAGCCAGGCGAGACTGGCCCGCTCTTCATGAGTCCGGTCCGCCAGCACCTGGCTGAAGATGAGCGCCGAACCGAGCGGATTGACGATCGACAGCAGCGCCGGAAAGCCGAGCAGGAATGCGTCCGCCACGCTTTCGAAGGAGGCTAGGGTCGGCGCCATGGCATGTCCTCGCCGAAACGACGCTACGTCGCAAGGTGTTGCTCCAGGCGCACCGGAACGACGATCTGCGATGCCCGCTTGCCCCGACTCCGCGCACTTGGCACGGCCATACGATGCGCATCGTCACCTGGAACATCAATTCACTGCGGCTCCGGCTCGGCCTGCTCGAACGCCTGATCGAGGCGCTCGACCCGGACGTCATCTGCCTGCAGGAGACGAAGGTGCCCGACCTGCTGTTCCCGGATGCCTCGCCGGCGGCACTCGGCTATCCGCATTTCGCGCGCAGCGGCATGAAGGGCTATAACGGTGTCGCGATCCTCTCGCGCTATGCGCTCGGCACAGTCGAGGCCGCCGCGCCGGATTGGTGCGGCCGCTCCGATTGCCGCCATCTTCAGGTGTCGGTGCATGGGCCCCTACACGCGACCGGTGGTCCGATCGAGTTGCACGATTTCTACGTGCCCGCAGGCGGCGACATCCCGGACCCCGCGCTGAATCCGAAATTCGGCCACAAGCTGGACTTTGTGGCGGAGGCGACGAACTGGTTTGCGTCGCGGGCACGACCGCAACGCTGCGTGCTGGTCGGCGACCTCAACATCGCGCCGCTCGAACACGACGTCTGGAGCCACAAGCAACTACTCGGCGTCGTCAGCCACACGCCGATCGAAGTCGAGCACATGCTGGCATGGCAAAGCACCGGCTTCACCGACGCCATTCGGCATTTCGTGCCCGAAACCGAGAAGCTCTACACGTGGTGGTCATACCGCAACCAGGATTGGCGCAAATCGAACCGCGGCCGCCGGCTCGACCATATCTGGGTCAGCCACGACCTCGTGCCAAACCTCGAGCGCTATGAGATCCTGCAGGAGGCCCGGGACTGGCCGCAAACCTCCGACCATGTCCCGGTTCTGATCGAACTAGCCTAAGCAACTGCAATTCCGAGCGGGTCGAGCCGATATCCGCCACCCTCCGTGACAAGGAGGCGTGCGTTCGCCGGATCGGGCTCGATCTTCTGGCGTAGGCGGTAGATATGGGTTTCCAGCGTGTGGGTGGTGACGGCGGCATTGTAGCCCCACACCTCGTTCAGCAGGATCTGGCGTGCGACCGGCTTGGTCCCGGCGCGATACAGGAACTTCAGGATTGCAGCTTCCTTCTCCGTCAGCCGGATGCGCCGGTTGCGCAATGTCTCCTGCAACAGCTTGGCCGAGGGCCGGAACGTGTAGGGCCCGATGCTGAACACCGCGTCTTCCGAGTTTTCGAACATCCGCAGCGAGGCCCGCAGCCGCGCGAGCAATTCATTCAGGCGGAATGGCTTGGCGATGTAATCGTTCGCCCCGGCGTCGAGACCGCGCACGACATCCGCCTCCTCGTCCGACCCGGTCAGCATGATGATGGGCATGCGCAGCCCCTGGCGCCGCAACGTGGCGCACAGATCGCGCCCGTCCCCATCGGGCAGGGTCACGTCCAGGATCAGGGCGTCGAAACGCTGTTCCTGCTTGCGGATCATGGCTTCCGCTTCGGCCACGCTTTCCGCTTCCGTCGCGCTAAATTCGCCGTCGACCTGTAGCTGGGCTGCAAGCTCCTCCCGGAGAGAACGGTCGTCGTCAACAATTAGAATGGGGCGCTCGCCCGCCATCGGGTCAAGTCTCCTAATACTCGTCACGGCCAGACCGCCGCGCAGGCTTGTCGGTGGGCGTAAGCCCGCGAAGGCCGGATCGGTTGCAAAACTTTAGGAACCTTTCACCAGCTGGGTTGGTATGACAACGTATCGAGACCTGCTCCAGACAGGCACTAAGCTCACGGACTGTATCACAGCGGCGTGACCTTTGAGGAGCTTACTGCGTCGGCGACGTGACAGTGGCCACACTGCGGCCTGAACGACACATCGTGCCCGGCTTGAGCTTCGCTGCCTCAGCGCGATCGGCTGCTGCGCCTCTTCTCGGCAAGTGACGCCCGCGCCACGCCACCGTGCGCTGCCGGCAGCGACCTTGTTTACGGCGCCACGCTGCCGACCTATGGAACATCGCGGCTCTTCGAGGCTGCTCAAAGCTTTGGGAATTTGCCCCGTCCGATGCTGTCATGAACCACCATCGGGGATCCGACGACGCGCAAACTTCCGGCGCTCAGACCTCCGTCGAGCCCGGGTCGGCCTCTCGAGCAAGCGGGTCACGTGGCGTGAACCGGGCGATTGGCGACATGCGGCGCGGGGTGCCGGTCCTGCTCCACGGAGACCAGTCCGTCGTGCTGCTCCCGATCGAGACGGCAACGGAAACAACCCTGGCGGAGTTCAGGGCAGCTTCGGCCGGCGATGCGGTCGTGCTCCTGGCCGCGGGTCGCGCCAGGGCCTTTCCCGGGCTAGGCGGCATGCCGGACCAGACTGTGATCGGGGTCAAGGCAGACCGCGGCGCCGAGTTGCGGACACTCCAGGCGCTTGCCAATCCGTCCACGGACGCATCCGCAGCGTGGGCGCGCACGATCATCCCGGCGACGCTGCCGATGGCGGGCGCCGATGCCGAAGCAGCCTTGTCTCTGGCCAAACTGGCGCGCCTGCTGCCGGCCGTCCTCGCCGCACCGGCCCTGCCGGACGCCGTTGCCCATGACCTGCTGAGCGTCTCCGCCGCCGACCTGCTGGACTATCCCGCCGTCGCCGCTGCGGGCCTCGTCCCGGCCGCTTCCGCTGCCGTCCCCCTTGCCGAAGCACCCGACACGCGCATCGTCGCCTTCCGGCCGCCAGACGGCGGCATCGAGCATATTGCCATCGTCATCGGCCACCCGGAAGGCGCCGAGGCGCCGCTCGTGCGCGTTCACTCCGAATGCTTCACCGGCGATCTGCTGGGCAGCCTGCGCTGTGATTGCGGACCTCAGTTGCACCAGGCGATCCGCCTGATGGAGCAGGAAGGCGCCGGAATCGTGCTCTACATGGCGCAGGAAGGCCGCGGCATCGGCCTAGTCAACAAGCTGCGGGCCTACATGCTGCAGGATCGCGGGCTGGATACGCTGGATGCGAACAGCGCCCTCGGCTACGGCGCCGATGAGCGGAGTTTTGCTGCTGCCGCCATCATGCTGGAAGCGCTGGCCATCAAGCGCGTGCGGCTGCTGACCAACAACCCGGACAAGGTCGCGTCGCTGCGGGCGGCCGGTATCGACGTCGCCGGCCGCGTCAGCCACGCCATCGCGGCCAACGGCGTCAACGACTTCTACCTCGACACCAAGGCGCGCCGCTTCGGCCACCTGCTCGGCTAGAGCTTATTTCCGATCGAAGTGGATCGGAAAAAGCTCTAACTCTTTCGTTTGGCGAGCATCTTTATCCGACGGGTGACCCCATCTGGTCGGATGATGCTCTAGGTCGGGACCGAATCGCGATGCAGGCGCAACTCGGACGCGACGGCGTGCTGGTCATGGGCGGGGAGCGATTCCGCGCCGCTTATGGCCGGGGTGGGATCAGGCGCGACAAGCAGGAAGGCGATGACGCAACCCCGGCCGGCGTGCTGCCGGTGCGCCGCCTGCTCTACCGCGCAGACCGCATCGCCAAGCCGGTATCCTCCTTGCGGCCGGTGTCCTTGTTGCGAATCGAGCCGATCGCACCGACGGACGGCTGGTGCGATGATTCCAGCTCCCCCAGCTACAACCGGCGGGTGACACTGCCGTTCGACGCGCGCTGCGAGGAGCTCTGGCGCAGCGACTCCCTGTATGACCTGGTGGGTGTGCTCGGCTGGAACGATGACCCGGTGCGAAAAGGCTTCGGATCGGCCATTTTTCTGCACATCGCCACGCCCGACTATGCGCCGACCGAAGGCTGCATCGCCCTCGCGCTGCCCGACCTGGTCCGAGCCCTCGGTCTGGGACTGAACGCGATCCTGGTTGGGGATTGAGCCGGCAGACTCGAGGCCGCGTTGGGCTACTTCGCCGAAGCGGAACGAAGCTCGCGGGCGCGGGCCAGCACCTTGTTCTCGATGTCGGCGGCGGTCGCGGGGCTGACCGGTGCGTCGGCCCACTGGCCGCCATCCCTGACCTGCCGGAAGATCGAGATGCGCACGCCATCGGCCCGCAGCTGCCGCCCAAGCACGTAGGCGGTCGCCTTGAAACGCTCGCCGGTGGTGGTCGGCGGCGAGTACCAATCGGTGATGATTACGCCGCCGTAGGGATCGGCCGACGCCAGCGGCATGAAGCCGAGCGTCTCGAGCGTGGCGCGCCAGAGATAAGCATTGACCGACAGCGACGAGCCGGCTTCCTGCTGCGGGTTCGCCTTCGCATCGGCATTGATGCCGCCTTTGGAACCGGTGGCGTCCTGGTAGCGGTAGTCGTTGTACTGTGTGTCCGACACCGGCTTCACGGCGCCCTTGTCACCACCGCCGCAGCCTGCCACGGCAAGCGGCATCGCCAGCGCGGCCGCTGCAGCGGCATTGCGGAGCGCTGAGCGGCCGGGGCGGCAATCGCCGGGAAGGACTCTCCGTCCAGGGATTAGGCGGGCAAGGGTAAGGCGGGCGGTGCGAGGCTGCATGTCTACCTGAAAATCCGGGCCACGGCGCGGCCGCCGGTTGAGGCTGCTCTAGCCCGGGCGCGCAGCTACGCCAAGATGCGGCTTGCACTGCGCCGATTCAGGATAGCGCGGAGATCGCCCCAACCCCAGCGCAGCAGCGTGGTAACCGTGCCGCTGAGCGCCCGGTGACGCCACCGAGTGCCAGAACGGGCATGCCAAGGCCACGCGCGTTGCGTTGCCAGCGCAGCGTGCCCAGGGCGGGCTCTCCCGGATGGCTCGCGGTTGCGAAGACCGGCGAGAGGAACACCATCGAGGCACCGGCTTTGCGGGCCAGAACGGCTTCCATCCGGTCGTGTGCGGACGCTGTGACCAGCGCTCCTCGCCGCAGTTTTCGATGCGGTTCCCTGGCGCCGGAGCGGCGGTGCACGCCGGCGCCGAGCAAAAGGGCCAGGCGCCAGTCACCCGCCACGCTCAGCGCGACACGCCGCCCGCAGCAGGCGCGCGCCACCGCGCGTCCCAGCGCGATGCGGTCCGGGGCGCCATCGTGACGAAACACGACGCCGCACAGTCCGGGCGGCAGTCGTGCAATGGCCGCGAGTGGGTCCGCGATGCGCGCCGGATCGGTGAACAGCCACAGCACCGGAACCTGCGGGTGAACGCACGCGGCCTGCCGGCGGCGCGCCTTGACCGCACGAGCCCAGGCAACCAGCCTTACATCCATGCTCACCCAAGCCACTCCCGCCGCCGTTTCCGATGCGAGCCTGCCCGACATCGCGACGGCGCTGAACCACGTGCGCGCTCGGATCGCCGAAGCCTGCCGCAGGGCCGGACGCGCGACCGAGGATGTGACGCTCGTCGCCGTCTCCAAAACGCACCCGGCAGAGGCCGTTGCAGCCGCCATCGCCGAGGGCCAGCTCGTATTCGGCGAAAACCGCGTGCAGGAGGCCGCCGCGAAATTTCCGGCCCTGCGCGACGCGCATCCAGACCTGCTCGTGCACATCATCGGCGGTTTGCAGACCAACAAGGCTGACGAGGCCGTGCGCGTCGCCGACATGATCGAAACGCTGGACCGCCCCAAGCTCGCCGATGCGCTGGCCCGGGCCGGGGACAAGGCGGGCATGCTGCCGGAACTGCTGGTGCAGGTGAACATCGGCGATGAGGCGCAGAAATCCGGCATTGCCAAAGCCGGCGCGGATGCCTTCATCGACGATTGTGCACGGCGGTTCGGAGCAAAATTGCGCGGCCTGATGTGCATCCCGCCGGAAGCTGCCGACCCGGTGCCGTTCTTTCAGGCGCTTGCCGCCATGGCCAAAGCACACGGACTGCCGATCGTCTCGATGGGCATGTCGGGCGATTTCGAGACGGCGGTCGCATGCGGGGCCACGCATGTCCGGGTTGGGTCTGCAATCTTCGGTCACCGTCCCACGCCGTAGGAACTTCCGCGTGCCAGGCTTGTTCCGGTGCACACTTTCATGTTGCAGTGCACACTGGCCTTGCGTTTCTCGCCTACTCCCCCCATTGAGCGGCTTAGATGACCCAGCTCTCCGGGACGCAGCTCACCGGCACCGCGATGCCAGCGTCGCCCTCCCATGCGTCACAACTGTCCGGCGCCGACAAGGCCAAGCTGCAGAAGGGCATCCCCCGTCTGGCGGCCCTCGTCGGCGTGCTCGGCATCGTCTACGGCGACATTGGCACCAGTCCGCTCTACGCGTTCCAGGCGACCATCGCGCTGCTCGGCAAGCACCGCATCAGCGATGGCGAAATCATCGGCTGCCTGTCGCTCATCTTCTGGTCGCTCGTGCTCATCGTGACGGTGAAATACGTCCTGCTGGTCATGCGCGCGGACAACCGCGGCGAAGGCGGCAGTCTCGCCCTCATGGCATTGGCGCAACGCACCGCGACGACCGAACACGTCCGCCGCATCATTGCCCTCATCGGCATCGGCGGCGCCTGCCTGTTCTTCGGCGATGGCGTCATCACGCCGGCCATCTCGGTCATGTCCGCGGTGGAAGGCCTCAAGGTCAGCTTCCCCGAAGCGCAGGATCTGGTGGTGCCGGCTTCCGTCGTCATCATCATCGCATTGTTCGCCGTGCAGTCGCGCGGCACCGGCAGTGTCGGACGTGTGTTCGGGCCGATCATGGTCATTTGGTTCGCCGCCATCGGCGTGCTGGGCGGCATCGAGATCCTGAAAAACCCTGTCGTGCTCGAGGCCATGCTACCGCAGCACGGCGTGATATTCTGCGTGCATCACGGGTGGCTCGCCTTCCTGGCGCTCGGCGCCGTGGTGCTGTCCGTGACCGGCGCAGAGGCCCTGTATGCCGACATGGGCCATTTCGGCGCCCGTCCGATCCGCTTTGCCTGGCTGTTCTACGTGCTGCCCTGCCTGCTGCTGAATTATTTCGGCCAGGGCGCTCTGGTCATCGCCGACCGCCGCACGGCCGAAAATCCTTTCTTCCTGCTCGGGCCGGACTGGCTGCGGCTGCCGATGGTGATTCTCGCCACGCTCGCCACCGTGATTGCCAGCCAGGCGCTGATTTCCGGCGGCTATTCTATTGCCCGGCAATGCATGCAACTCGGCTTCCTGCCGCGCTTGACCGTGCGCCACACCAGCGAGCGCGAGGAAGGTCAGATCTACGTGCCGCAGGTGAACACGGCTCTCATGGTCGGCGTGCTGCTGCTGGTGCTGACGTTCAGGAGCAGCGAATCGCTCGCATCGGCCTACGGCATCGCGGTCACCGGGACGTTCATTTGTACCTGCATCCTGGCTACCATCGTGTTTCGCCGCCAGTTCGGCTGGCCACGCTGGGCGGCGCTCGCGGTGTGGGGCGGCTTCTTCGTGATCGACAGCGTGTTCTTCTCGGCCAACGTGCTGAAGGTTTTCCAGGGCGGCTGGGTGCCGCTGGCGCTCGGCCTCATGCTGATGGCCATGATGACGACCTGGAAACAGGGCCGCGACCTGATGCTGAGCCGCTGGAAACAGGACAGCCTGCCGCTCGCCAGCTTCCTGGCGCGGCTGCCGCAATCGCGCACCGTCCGCGTGCCCGGCATGGCCGTGTTCCTCACCGGCAACCCCGACTATGTTCCGGCCGCGCTGCTGCACAACCTCAAGCACAACAAGGTGCTGCACGAGCGCGTGCTGTTCGTGACGGTGTCCACATTGGACGAGCCGGAAGCCGGGCCCGAGCGCCGCACCGAGGTCAGCGAACTGGCGCCAGGCATCCACCGGGTGAAATTACGCTACGGCTTCATGGAAAGCCCGAACGTGCCGCGCGCATTGGAGGACCTGAAATCCCGCGGCGTCGACTACGATGCCATGCAGGTCAGCTACTTCCTTGGCCGCGAGGTCCTGGTGCGTGCGATGGCGCCGAAACTCTCCCTTTGGCGCCTTTGGCTTTTCCTCGTTATGGCGCGTAATGCCGTTCCCGCTACGGAATTCTTCCGGATCCCAAGCGATCGCGTGGTCGAACTCGGCGTCAGGGTCGCGATCTGACTTGCCAGGGGTCCGAAGCACCCCTTCGCGGACCGCACTTCCCCACCGGAAACTTCCTCGTTCAACGCCACGTTACGCGGATATGGCGAGCAGGATCCTATACCCCCTGCGCGGGTGCTCTCGAGTTGGGTGGCCATGACGGCGGCGTCGCCCCCGTCCATCGCGTGCCGCGCGACGGGCCGCGGCGGTTGAGTCCACAGGCGCGGGCGCAGACGACACTGACGATCGTCGGCATCGGTGCCTCCGCGGGAGGGCTGGAAGCCTTTCGCAGTTTTTTCACAGCCATGCCGTCCGAGAGCGGCCTTGCCTTCATCGTCGTTCTGCACCTGCCGCAAAACCGTCAGAGCATGCTGCCGGAGATCCTCGGCCGCTGGACTGCGATGAAGGTGTTCGAGGCGGTCGACGGCGATGTAATCGAGCCCGACCGTGTCTATGTTCCGCCGCCGCACGCCATCACCAGCGTCGAAAATGGCAAACTCCAAGTCCGCATGCCGGCGGCGGACGCGCCGCGCGAATACCGCCCGATCGACGGCCTGTTCGATTCTCTCGCCGACACCTTGCGGGAAAACGCCATCGGTATCGTACTGTCCGGCACCGGAAGTGACGGTGCGCTCGGCCTCAAGGCGATCAAGGAATGCGGCGGCCTCACCATCGCCCAGGGCACGGATCGCGACGGCCCAATGTACCCGGACATGCCGGCCGGTGCGATTTCAACCGGTGCGGTGGACCTGATAGCGCCAGCCGATCAGATCCCGAGCCACCTGCTCCGCATCCAGGAGGCCAGGCAGCAACAACGCCCCGCGTCGCAGTATATGAGCGTCGACCAGATCGAAGCAGCACGGGTCAGGATTTGCGAGCTGCTCCGTCTAAGGCTGGGGCACGATTTCAGCGGCTACAAGGACAAGACCTTCCTCCGCCGGGTGCAGCGCCGCATGCAGGTACTGAGCATCGATACGCTGCCAGCCTACATCGAAAGGCTGGAGGCGGATGGTGACGAGATCACCCTGCTGTTCCGCGACCTACTTATCCGGGTTACCAGCTTCTTTCGCGACAACGAAACGTTCGACGCCATCGAGCGCATCGTCATGCCGCGTTTGTTCGAGAACAAGCACGCCGACAACACCGTGCGCGTCTGGGTGCCGGGCTGCGCTACCGGCGAAGAAGCCTACTCGCTCGCTATCCTGCTCTACGAGCGGATGAGCACAATGCAGGGAAGCCCGAAGGTTCAGGTTTTCGGCACCGACATCGATGAGCCGGCAATCGCGACCGCTCGCTTGGGCCGTTATCCGGCAACGCTGCTGGAAGGGCTTTCGGACGAACGCCGCAGCCGCTTTTTCATGAAGAGCGACCAGGGCTACATCGTCAGGAAAGAGATCCGAGAACTATGCACGTTCTCGCCGCACAGCTTGGTGCGCGACCCGCCATTTTCGCGCATGGACATGATTTCGTGCCGTAATCTGCTCATCTACCTCGACGGCCAGGTTCAGGACGCGGTGTTCCCCGCGTTCCACTACTCTCTGGCGCCGGGCGGAGTCCTGCTGCTGGGCAGTTCCGAGTCGCCGGCCCGGCACGACAACCTGTTCGAGCCGATCGATGCCGCCGCACGCATCTTCCGCCGGCGGGACGTCAAGAGTCCGGGACTTGGCCTGCTGCGCCGGCCTGGCTCTTCGTCGCGCTTAGCGGGTGGCAAGGTGCCTGAAGAGCGGATTGCAGAACCGCGCTGGCCGAGTGGCAAGACACAGACGGGAGGGCGGTCCGCCGGCGTTGAAAGGTCGGCAGACGGCGCAACCGGTCGTCGAGAGCATCGTGCCGCGGCGGCCGAAGGACCTTCGCCGCACGGGCTGCGTGGCAGGATCGGAGCGCTCACCCGACGGCTTGTGCCGGGCTGGACCGCAATGGAGAGTCTGCGCGGCGAGCTCATCACAACCAGGCTGCAGCTTCAGGCGGTCTCCGAGGAGCACCAGACTGCGCTGGAAGAATTGCGCAGCGCCAATGAAGAACTGCATTCGGTCAACGAGGAGTTGCAATCCACAAATGAGGAACTGGAAACCTCGAAAGAAGAAATCCAATCCGTCAACGAGGAGCTGCACACGGTTAACGGCCAGCTTTCCGGCAAGGTCGACGAACTCGACCGCACGAACAGCGATCTTCGTAACTTGTTCGAAAGTACCGAGATTGCAACCATCTTTCTCGACAGATATCTGATCATCCGCAGCTTCACGCCGGCGGTCAGCGGTATCTACAACCTGATTCCAAGTGATCAGGGCCGCCCACTGACTGACATCGTCAGCCGCGTGAGCTACGACGATATTCGGAGCGATGTCCGGACCGTTCTGGAGACGCTGGAACCGCTGGAACGGCGCGTGGCACGGGTCGACGGGCGCGCAAACTATCTCATGCGCGTGCTGCCCTATCGCGGACCGGACAGCACCGTCAGTGGCATCCTTGTCACTTTCCTTGATGTGACCAGCATCGTTGCGGCGGAACAGCATCAGCGTCTGCTGGTTGACGAACTCAACCACCGCGTGAAGAACATGCTCACGGTGGTGATCTCACTCGCCTCGCAATCGCTGCGCCGAGCCCAAAGCCTAGAGGATTTTTCCACCACGTTCATGGGCCGGGTGCAGGCGCTCACGGCATCCTACACCCTGCTCAGCCGGGAGAACTGGTCCACGGTATCGCTGCACGAAATTCTTGAGGAAGAGACAAAGCCTTACGCAGCAAGAGACCATGTGAACGTCACTTTCGACGGGCCACCTGTTCGGCTGGGACCTTCGAGCGCACTCGCCATCGGCATGGCAGTACACGAGCTTGCAACGAACGCGGTGAAGTACGGCGCGCTGTCATCGCACGCAGGAGCTGTAGTACTTTCCTGGCGATTTGAGCAGGACGCCAATGACGAAGTATTCGTGCTCGACTGGCGTGAGAGTGGTGGGCCGCCGGTTTCTCCGCCCTCGCGGCAGGGCTTCGGCATGACTGTGATCGAGCGCGGGATCGCCCATGAACTTGGCGGCCACGCAAAAGTGCGTTTCAATTCAGATGGCGTCCATGCGACGTTGCGGGCGCCTGTTGGCCGCGCGATTATCGCTCATCTTGATTAATACGGAATGATTGCACGTGACTGATGCCGACCTTGCCGGCCGACGCGTCATGATAGTGGAAGACGAACTGCTCGTCTCCATGTTGATCGAGGACCTGCTGGCAGACCTCGGCTGCACGGTCATCGGGCCGTTCACCAATGTGAGCGATGCGGAAGCGGCCGCACCCGATATCCATGCGGACCTCGCTGTGCTGGACGTCAATCTTCGGGGTGTGAAGGTCTATCCGGTGGCAGAAATCCTGGCGCAGCGCGGCATCCCGTTCCTGCTGCTGTCCGGCTATGGCAACGATGCGATCCCCTGCGACCGGCCCGACTGGCGCGCGTGCAGCAAGCCCTTCAAGGCAGACGAGTTGGTCAGGCTCCTTGTCGAACAGCTCGCGCGCTCACAGGCATTGAACACTCCCGTACGAAAACTCGCCTGAACCAGCCAACTCTGACTCAGCCAACGCGGCCGTAGCGCTCCAGCGACAGGTCCTCGTGCTCGATGTTGGGGCGCTTGCCGCTCACCAGGTCCGCCAGCAGCGCCCCGCTGCCGCAAGACATCGTCCACCCGAGCGTGCCATGGCCGGTATTGAGCCAGAGGTTCGGATAGCGCGTGCCGCCGATCACCGGAGGTCCGTCGGGTGTCATCGGCCGCAACCCCGTCCAGAACTTTGCCCGGCTGAGATCGCCGCCGCGGGGGAACAGGTCGCTCACCGAATGCTCCAGCGTACGCCGGCGTGGCTCGCGCAGCCGTGTCGAGAAGCCCGCCAGCTCCGCGGTTCCGCCGACCCTGATCCTGTCGCCAAGCCGCGTGATCGCCACCTTGAACGTCTCGTCCATGACGGTCGAGACCGGGGCTGCGGCCTCCTCGGTCACCGGCATGGTGAGCGAGTAGCCCTTCACCGGATAGACCGGGAGTTCGATGCCGGCGCGCTTGAGCAATGCGGGCGAGTAGCTGCCCAGGGCCACCACGTAGCTGTCCGCGGTCAGCACGCCAGCACCCGTCGCTATCCCAGTGATGTGGCCGCCATCGGTCAGCAGTGCGTCGATACGGGTGTCGTAGCGGAAGCTGACGCCGGCTGCCCCCGCGAGGGCGGCGAGGCGTTGCGTGAACAGGTGGGCGTCGCCGGTCTCGTCGCCGGGCAACAGGAGGCCACCGACGAACTTGCCGCTGACCGAAGCCAGCGCCGGCTCGCGCGCGATGGCCCCGGCGCGATCGAGGATCTCGTAAGGCACGCCGAAGCGGTCCAGCACCTCAGTGTCGTCGCTCACATGGTCGGCCTGCGCCTGGGTGCGGAACAGCTGCAGAGTGCCCTGTTGCCGGTCGTCATACGCAATGCCGGTGACGTGGCGCAGGTCGCGCAAGCGGTCGCGGCTGTATTCCGCCAGCCGCACCATGCGCCCCTTGTTGCGAGCGTAGGCGGGCGCGTTGCAGTTGGCGAGGAAGCCGCTCACCCAGCGGACCAACGCGGGATCCGCCATCGGCCAGAACACCAGAGGCCGGTGCTTCATCATCAGCCAGAGCAGGGCCTTCTTCGGCGTGTCGGGGCCTGCCCAGGGTGCTGACATGCCGGGAGAAACCTGCCCCGCATTGGCGAAGCTGGTCTCCATGCCAGCCTCAGGCTGCCGGTCGACCACGACAACCTCGTGACCCGCCTGGGCGAGGTACCAGGCGGACGTGACACCGACGACGCCACTACCGAGGACGATGATCTTCAAGCACGGCTCCGGAGAGTTGAGGGCTGCTCGTTAACCGACGATCTCTTCTGGTTTGAAGAAGAACGCGATCTCTTGCGCAGCATTGTCGGCGCTGTCGGAACCGTGCACGGAGTTCGCCTCGATGTCTTCTGCGAATTCCTTGCGAATGGTGCCGGGCTCGGCGTTGGCCGGATTGGTCGCACCCATGATGCGGCGGTTTTCGGCCATCGCATTGTCGCCTTCGAGCACCTGCACCACGACCGGGCCAGACGTCATGAACTCGACCAGGCCGCCGAAGAACGGACGCTCCTTGTGCACCGCGTAGAACTCCTCGGCCTGCGCCTTGCTGAGCCTGACGCGGCGCTGGGCGACGATGCGCAGGCCGGCATCCTCGAACTTCGCATTGATCTTGCCGGTGAGGTTGCGGCGGGTCGCATCGGGCTTGATGATGGAGAGGGTGCGCTCGGTCGGCATCGGTGCTGGTCCTGCAGATAGGGTGCCCGCGCCTTAGACGAGCCGGGGTTCAGGGGCAAGCTTGCGGGGTGGAGGGTTCAACCTCTGCAGCTGGGCCCTGCCGTTCTGCCGCTCGCCTCTGTAAGAAGGCGCCATGAGCCTTTTGACGATCTCGGGCCTGACGTTGCGCATGGGTGGCCGCATACTCTTGGACCGCGCCGACCTCTCCGTGGAGGCCGGCCGCCGCATCGGGCTGGTAGGGCGCAACGGCGCCGGCAAATCCACCTTGCTGCGTGCCATCTCGGGCGAACTCGGGCTCGACGGCGGCGAAATCCGGCTCTCGTCACGCGCGCGCATGGCGCAGGTCAAGCAGACCGCCCCGGCCGGAAACGCCTCGCTGCTCGACACCGTGCTCGAGGGCGATCCGGAACGCCTGGCGCTGCTGCGCGAACTGGATACCGCAGAACCGCACCGTCTCGCCGAAATCCACGAACGCCTGCGCACCATCGGCGCGGATGCCGCCCCGGCCCGTGCCGCCACCATCCTCGCCGGCCTCGGCTTCGACGCCGAAAAACAGGCGCGCCCGGTCGACGAGTTTTCCGGCGGCTGGCGTATGCGGGTGGCTTTGGCGACCGCCCTGTTCGCGGCCCCCGACCTGCTGCTGCTCGACGAGCCGACCAACCACCTCGACCTCGAGGCGACGCTCTGGCTCGAAACCTGGCTCGCGAAGTTCCCCGGCGCCGCCCTGGTCGTCAGCCACGACCGCGGCCTGCTCGACCGTGCCGTCGACAGCATCGCCCATCTCGATCGCCAAAAGCTCAGCCTGACGCCGGGCGGCTACACCGAGTTCGTGCGCATCCGCACCGAGCAGGCGATGCAGCTCACCCGTGCGGCGGAACGCATCGCCGCCCAGCGCGCGCACATGCAAAGCTTCGTCGACCGCTTCCGCGCCAAGGCGACAAAAGCCAGGCAGGCACAGGCACGATTGAAGGCGCTGGAAAAACTGCCGGTCATCGACACGGTGATCGAAGACGCACCGACGCGCTTCTCCTTCCCCGAACCGCAACGCCTGTCACCGCCGATCCTCTCGCTCGATCGTGTCAGCGCCGGCTATGACGGCAAAGCCGTGCTGCGCGGCCTGTCGCTCAGCGTCGACATGGATGACCGCGTGGCACTGCTCGGCGCCAACGGCAACGGCAAATCGACGCTCGCGAAACTCATCGCAGGCAGGCTCGAGCCGATCTCGGGCGAAATGCGACGCTCCGGCAAACTGCGCGTGGGCTATTTCGCCCAGCATCAGGAAGCCGAACTCATCGCCGCCGAAACGCCGGTGGACCACATGACACGCGCCCTGCCGCGTGCCACGCCGCCGCAGGTGCGATCCCAACTGGCGCGCTTCGGCCTGGATGCGGACCGTGCCGACACACCGACGCAAAACCTCTCCGGGGGCGAACGGGCGCGGTTGTTACTGGCGCTCGCCACACGCGAGGCGCCGCAGATGCTCATCCTCGACGAGCCGACGAACCATCTCGACATCGACGCACGCGACGCGCTGGTCCGCGCACTCGGCGACTACGAAGGCGCCGTGCTGCTGATCACGCATGACCCCGACCTGGTCGAACTCGTCGCCGACCGACTCTGGCTGGTCGGTGACGGCACCGTGAAACCCTATGACGGCGACATGGACGACTACCGCACATTACTCGTGGAACGGGCCCGGCCGCAGCGTGCCGAGACCACGCCGACGCGCCGCGACGACCGGCGCGAACGTGCAGATGCAAGGTTGCAACTCGCTCCCTTGCGAAAGCAGGCGAAAGCCGCCGAAGCCCGCATGCGCAAACTTGCCGAGGAACGTGCCGCGATCGAAACGCGCCTGGCGGACCCGCGCATGTACGCAGCCGGCAAGGCGGCAGACGTCACCGCTGCCAACACCAGGCTCGCTGCCATCGCGCGCGAACAGGAGGCGGCCGAGATGGCGTGGCTGGCAGCCGAAGAGGCGATGGAACAGGCGAGTTGAAGCTCCGCCTTGCGACGCTTGCCGATGTGCCCGCCATCGAGCCGCTGATCGAAGCATCCGTCCGCAAATTGCAGGCGAATGACTACACGGCCCAACAACTCGAGGCGTCGCTCGGCACCGTCTACGGCGTCGACCGGCAGCTGATCGAGGACGGGACGTATTTCGTCGTGGAGACTGACGAAAAACTTGCCGGCTGCGGCGGATGGAGTTTCCGGCGCACGCTGTTCGGCGCCGATGCCAACAAGGGCCGCGACAGCACCGAATTGCGCCCCGGCATCGACGCTGCGAGAATCAGGGCCTTCTTCGTTGCACCGGATATGGCACGGAGCGGCATCGGTACGCGTATCCTCCACGCCTGCGAAGATGCCGCCGTCTCACGAGGGTTCACGGCGTTCGAACTGGCAGGCACGCTCACCGGCGTGCCGTTCTATGCACGCCACGGCTACGTGGAGCTGCGCCGTTTTTCAGCCGAGGCACATGGTGGGATTGTGTTGGAGTTTGTGGCTATGCGGAAAGTTTCAGGAGTTTACGAGGCAGTTCTTTTGTGAACAAAAGAACCAAAAAACCTTGATATCTATGCGTCCGCTGCCGGACAGAGCCGCGACAGCATTTCAAAAGTCTTCTGGTTCTTTTACTTCAGAAAAGAACTGCTCACCTTACTTCTTCTGCAAATTGTCAGTACGCCGAATGAAGCCGGCCACGTTGTCGTGCAATTGCTGCAACGCCGCCTGGTGCGCGTACACCATGTGCCCTGACTCGTATTGCTTGAACTCGATATTCGCCTGCATCTTGGCCGGGATGGGCAGATGCTGCATTTCGTAGATGCCCTCGTAGAACGGAGTCGCGAGGTCGTAGTAGCCGGCGTTCAGCTGCACCCGCAGGTTCGGGTTGTATTTCATGGCCGTCGCGAGATCCGGCATCACGTTGGCCGATTGCGGCAGCTTCATGTCCGCTCCCGGCGGCTGGTGTTGCATGTCCCAATACTTGAACACGTCGATTTCCGGCTTGTAGTAGACACCTTCGCCGTAATGCAGCGTGCGGCGCACGTAGTCGTTGAAGGTCGCAACATAGGCTGAGCTGATCGACGCGGATTGCGGATCGTAATCCGCTTCCTTGCTCAGGGGGTCCATCGTCGGTCCGGAAAAGCGCGTGTCCAGGCGGCCGGTTGTCGTATCGGTATCGTCCTGCAGGTTCTTCTCGAACTCGCCGCCATCGACACGAAGGTTGGCTTTCTTGATGTATGCGACAGGCAGGCCGGTATAGTCGTGCAGCTTGGCTGCGATCGCGTCGCGCTGTTTCGGGTCGAGTGCCGCTCCGGCGCCGAGTGCAAGGGCGTAGTCGTTCATGGCGAAGTGCTCGACTTCCGTCATCAGGCCGGGCAGGTCGTTGCGCTGGTTCGGCAGCTTGTGGTGATACCATGCGGTCGCCGCATAGGTCGGCAGCGCTACCTCGTAGGCGATGTCAACGCCCGGATTTGTCTCAGGCCCGTCCACGCTCGTGTCGAAACTGAGAATCTGCGACAGCAAGATCACGCCGTTGAGGTCGATTGCGTGGTCCGATTGCAGGATGTTGGACAGCACGGCGGAACGGGTGGTGCCGTAGCTCTCACCGAACAGGTATTTCGGTGAATTCCAGCGGTTGTATTTCGATAGGAACGAGGCGATGAACTCGCCGAACGCGTAGCCGTCGGCGTCGATGCCGTAGAACGCCTTTTCCTTGTCCTTGCCGGCAATCCTGCTGAATCCGGTGCCCGGTGCGTCGACGAAAACCAGGTCGCTGGCATCGAGCAGGCTCTGGTCGTTGTTGACGAACTGATATGGCGCCGCCGGCGTGTGGCTGTCGTCCAAGGTCACCACGCGACGGGGGCCAAATGCACCCATGTGCAGCCACACGCTCGATGAGCCCGGACCACCGTTGAACAGGAACGTCACCGGGCGCCCCTCGACCGGCGCACCCTTTGCGAAATACGCAACGTAGAATATGGATGCTTCGGCGGTCGGGTTATGGTCGTCGTCGTCCTTGCCTTCGTCTTTTTTCGGGACATCGTCCCAGCCTTTCGGATGTACCACGAGCGTGCCGGCAATTGCCTGGTAGTCGATCCGCTTGCCGCCGACGGTCACCGAGCCGTCGCTGGTTTTTTCCTCAGGCTTGAAGAAGCCGTCCTTGTTGTCGCCTTTGTCGTGATCCTGGTCGCCCTGTTTCGCCTCGGACTTGGGTGCATCCGGCTTGGGCGCTTCGGTCTTGCCGACGTCCGGCTTGGCAGGGTCGTCGCCAGCTCGCGCGACAAGAGGGAGACAGATCGCGGCCGCCAGGGCCGACATGCAGAGGAGGCTGGAACGGTTCACGCTATGGGTGCTCCCGGCAGAGTTGGGCGTTGAGGACGGTCGGCCACGGTTCGCGTCGCGCCAGCCTAACGCAGATTGTCCGTGCGCCTAATGAAGTCGGCGACATTGTCGTGCAATGTCTTGAGAGCCGGCGCGTGGGCGTACACCATGTGACCGGACTCATACGTCTTGAACTCGATATTCGACTGCAACTTCGCCGGTATCGGCAAATGCTGCATCTCGTACTGGCCCTGAAAATACGGCGTAGCAAGGTCGAAATACCCCGCGTTCAACTGCACCTTCAACGTCGGGTTGTATTTCAATGCGGCCGCCAGGTCGGGCATGACGTTCGCTGATTGCGGCAGCGGGGAATCGGCACCTGGCGGCTGATGCTTCGCGTTCCAGCTGCGGTAGATCCGGATCGACTGCTTGTAGGTCCGGTCCTTCCCGTAATGCAGAGCGTTTCGGACATAGTCGTTGAAGGTGGCGAGATAAGCGGAACTGATCGCGGCGGATTGCGGATCATACTCCGAGCCTTTGCTCAGCGGATCCATGTCCGGGCCGGAAAAGCGCGTGTCGAGCCGGCCGGTTGTGGTGTCGGTGTCGTCCTGCAGCATCTTGTCGAACTCATGGCCATCGACGCGCAAATTGGCCTTCCTAATGTAGTCAGCGGGAAGTCCCGTATAATCATGCAACTTCGCCACGATCGCGTCGCGTCGGCCCTGGTCCAAGGTCGAACCTGCCGATAGCGCCAGCGCGTAGTCGGTCATGGCAAACTGCTCGACTTGATGCAGAAACGGAGTGAGGGCTCGCGGCGGGTTCGCGAGCTTGTGGTGATACCAAGCGGTGGCCGCGTAGGTCGGCAACGCCAGCTGATACGCGAGGTCGATCCCCGGATTGTGCTCGACGCGGTCGGGACTGAGATCGAAAGCCATGATCTGCGACAACAGAATGACGCCGTTCAGGTCAAGCGCATAATCGCTCTGCAACAGGTTCGACAGCACCGCAGAACGCGTCGTGCCGTAGCTTTCACCGAACAAGTACTTCGGTGAATTCCAGCGATTGTATTTCGACAGGAAGGAAACAATGAATTCGGCGAAGGCGTGGCCGTCGGCATCGATGCCGTAGAAGCTTTTCTCCTTGTCCTTGCCGGCGATTCTGCTGAAGCCGGTACCTGGGGCGTCGACAAACACCAGATCGCTCGCATCCAGCAGGCTCTGGTCGTTGTTGACCAGCTGATACGGTGCCGCGGGAGAGTGCTGGTCGTCTGCCGTCACCACACGGCGCGGGCCGAAGGCGCCCATGTGCAGCCAAACCGAAGCGGAACCAGGGCCACCGTTGAACAGGAACGTGACGGGCCGGTTGCCACCGGCATTCTTTGCGAAATACGCAACGTAGAACATGGCGGCTTCGGCAGTCGGGTTGCCGTCGTCCTCGTCGTCCTTCGCCTTCTTCTTGTCGCCCTTGTCGTCGTCGTGCTTCGGCTTTTTCACGTCGTCCCAGTCTTTGGGGTGCACCACGAGCGTGCCGGCGTCGGCGCTGTAGTCGATATGCTTGCCGCCGATCGTCACCGAGCCCTGCGAGGCGACCACGTCCTGCTTGAACGGCGCTTTATCATCGTCGGGCTGCGGATCGGCCCAGGCTGGCCGTGAAAACCCTGCAGGCATGACGAGGCAGGATGCGACCGCGAGTGCGGCCGTCAGCGAAGCGGCAGATTTCATTCGGGTGGGATCCTCCTGGTGGGGCATCACACCATGAGGTCCAAGCCCTGTGCAACACGAAGCAGCAGGGGGGTCAGCCGCCTGGCGGAACCGCCACGCAGGCCATCGACTGTGCCGCAAGCTCGCCGCAGGCGGCCGATGCTGTGGCCGCCGACAAGCCGGACAGCCGCGCGCGATACAGCACCTGGCCACCGAACGGCGATGTTGTGCCCAGCACTGCCTGCGCCGATCGCAGCTCGCGCGGCGCACGGGCGCGGGCTGCTTCGGCCACGGAACGGGCCTGCGCCGGGTTCGCGAACGCTCCGACCTGGACCGCCCATGCGCCGGGAAGCACGGCCGGACTGACCGTGGCCGCCGCAGCACTCGGCATGAAGGCGAAGCGGTGCGACGGTGTCCGCTGCTCCGGCAGCCGCAAGGGCGCAGGAGCCGGCGACATCTGAGCAAAGCGCGCGGCAGGTGCCTGGACCTGAGCCTGCGCGTACCCGGGACGCGCATAAGCGGGCGGCGTGTAGG
>CAZZVF010000011.1:17680-23392 GCA_964657355.1 uncultured Buchnera sp. | reverse complement strand
CATGCGGTGATACGCGCGCCGGGTCCAGCCCCGCCATCAGCGAGGCCTCGTGCAGAATGCGGTCGAAGCCCTGCCGGGTCAGCGCGCGTCTAGGGTCTCGCCCCGGGAACAGCCACTTTCCGTCGGCACCCCACCCCGCCAGCGCACGCGCCGCGTCGCGTGCTGCATCGGAGAGCGGCACGATGCGCTCGCGGCCGCCCTTGCCTTTGATGAACAGGATCTCGCCGCTGCCGGCCAGCGCGGCGCGCGTCAGCCCGAGCATCTCCGAAACGCGCAGCCCGGTGGCATAGAGGATCTCCAGCGCGGCGGACGCGAGCACGCCTCGCCGGCCGGGCAGTGTCGCCGCGGCCCGGAGCAGGCTGTCGACCTCCGCTTCGGAAAGGATTCTCGGGAGTGCGCGAGGCAGGCGGGGGCTATCCAGCAACTCCGTCGGGTCGTCCTCGCGCACCCCATCGCGCAACAGGAACCGGTAAAACTGACGCAGGCACGACAGCTTGCGCGCAGCACTTCGCGCCGACAGCCCGGCTACCTGCAACCCCTGCAGATACGCCTGGAGCGTGGCGGGAGTCGCCGCCTGCGCAGCCTCGCCCCGCCCGGCGGCAAAAGCCCGAAAATCAGCCAGGTCGCGCCCGTAGGCGAGCACCGTGTTGCGCGCGGCACCACGCTCGGCCGCGAGCATCTCCAGGAAGGCCTCGCAGTGCCGGTCGCCCGTGCGTCCTGCCACAAGCCGCCTTCAGTTCTTCTGGAATTTGTCGTTCTGCAGCACGTGCTCCACCGGCTGCCGGTGCGCATGTGGCGGGAACGCACCCAGCACGATGGCGCCCACCACGAGCAGCCCTAGGAAAATCGCGAAGATGATGACGAAAAGGCGGCCCATCTGCTCCGCGTGACCCCGTGCGCTGACAACAAACCCCGTGCTAGCCTCCGGCATCATGACACGCAACATCGCCCCGGTGCCCGAACAGCCGGTTGTTTCGCCAGACGAACACACGGAGCCTGCGCGCCACGCACATCTGCCCGAGGCGTTGCAGGGCCGCAGCATCGTCCTCGTCGGTCTCATGGGCGCCGGCAAGACATCCATCGGTCGCCGCCTGGCCCTGCGCCTCGGGCTGCCTTTCCGCGACGCCGACTCGGAGATCGAACAAGCCGCCGGATGCACCGTCTCCGAACTGTTCGCGCGGTTCGGCGAGCCGGCGTTCCGCGAAGGCGAGCGCCGGGTGATCCGCCGCCTGCTGGCAGGGCCGCCCGTGGTGCTGGCGACCGGCGGCGGCGCCTTCATGGATCCTGAAACCCGCGCAGCGATCCGCGACGGCGGCCGCAGCGTGTGGCTGCGGTGCGGCCTCGCCACCCTCGTGCGGCGCACCTCCTCGCGCAATACGCGGCCGCTGCTGCAGAGCGGCGATCCCCACGCGATCCTGGCCAGGCTGATGCAGCAGCGCCACCCGGTGTATGCGGAGGCGGACATCGTCGTCGATAGCGGCGAGGACAGCCCCGACGCGACGACGTCGCGTGTGCACCAGGCGCTCACCGTGTGGACACCCCCGCGCCGGGTTCCGGTCACCGTCGGCGAGGCAGGCTACGAGGTTCTCGTCGGCAGCGGCCTGATTGCCCGGGCCGGTGCCTTGCTGGCCGCGGTGCTGCCGCAGAAGCGCGCGGTGGTGATTACCGATGAACAGGTCGCCGCGCTGCATCTCCCGGCGCTGCTCGCAAGCCTCGAGGAGAGCGGGATAGACAGCCGGAAGATCGTCGTGCCTGCGGGCGAAAGCAGCAAGTCGATCTCCTGTTATGTGCGCGTGACGGACGGCCTGCTGGAAGCGGGCGTCGAACGGCGCACCGCGGTAATCGCGCTCGGCGGCGGGGTCGTGGGCGACCTCGCAGGCTTTGCCGCCGCCACGGTGCTGCGCGGCCTGCCGTTCGTGCAGATCCCCACCACTCTGCTGGCACAGGTGGACAGCAGCGTCGGCGGCAAGACCGGCATCAACACGGCCTACGGCAAGAACCTGCTCGGTGCCTTTTATCAGCCGCTGCTGGTGCTTGCCGATACCCAGGTGCTGGCCACTTTGCCGCCTCGGGAGCTGCGCGCAGGCTACGCCGAAATCGCAAAGGCCGGCCTGATCGGCGATGCGGCCTTTTTCGAGTGGTGCGAGGAGCACGGCGCGGCATTGCTGGCCGGCGATCAGGCCCTGCAGGCGGAAGCGGTGCAGCAGGCCTGCCTGTTCAAGGCGAAGGTCGTCGGGGACGATGAGCGCGAAGAAAAGGCCGCGGACGGACGCGCACTGCTGAACCTCGGCCATAGCTTCGCCCATGCTCTGGAAGCCGAATATGGCTACACGGGCGAACTGCTCCACGGCGAAGCCGTCGCGGTCGGCCTCGGCCTCGCCTTTCTGCTCTCGGCCAGGCTCGGCCATTGCAGCAGCGCGGATGCCAGGCGCGTCATTCGCCACGTCGAACACGTCGGCCTGCCTGCGGAGCTTGGTGCCCTGCAACGTCGGTTCTCCGTCGCACGCCTGATCCAGCACATGCAGCGCGACAAGAAGATGCGCGATGGCCGCCTCGCCTTCGTGCTCGCCCGCGGGATCGGCCAGGCCTTCACGTCGCGCGACGTACCGCCTGATGCCGTCGCGGCAGTGCTCGCCTCTGCGGGCTGCGACCCGTAGTCAGACCGCAGCCGGCGGACGCAACTTCAGCCAGAGGACCTAGAATATCATTCGACCGAACGCGCATAACCTATTTCGCGACAAGCGAATCGGTTCGAGCGGACAGCTACAAGGCCACAGCTATCTGCACAGCCCCCGGCGCTCATCGGCCGGTTCGTTGCTGGTGTGATTAGGCAGACCCAGCAACATAGGCTTTCAAGCTATCCACGTCCTGTTCCTGCTGGTCAAGGCGGGCCTTCACCACATCGCCAATACTGATCATGCCGGCTAGATCTTCGCCGTCCAGAACCGGCAGATGGCGTACGCGGCTTTCGGTCATCACGGCCATCGCCGTCGCCACCGATGTGGAGGACGTGACCGTGTGCAAGCCGCGCGTCATGAGCTGCGCCGCCGTCATGTCGAGCGTCGCGGCACCATGGCGGGCAAGTTGCCTTACGATATCGCGCTCGCTCACGATGCCGAGAAGTTGGCCGGCGCTGTCACGCACCAGCAGCGCGCCGATCCGGTGGCTGGCAAGCTCCCCGACAATCACGGAGACCTTGTCGGTTGGTGCTACGGAGGCGACGTCGTGGCCTTTTCGCCTCAGAATGGCAGCTACGGTCATGTCGGATGTCTCCCTTGCGGCGCTTTTTGCGAGGTCGTGCAAACGGTCTGTGCCAGTGGGCCCTTGCCCAACGGTGGCGCCCACGGGCGTGGCCCGGCCTCGGACCGTCTAGCTTGCGACTCGCAGGGGCTGACTGCAAGTTGTGGGTGTGCAGCGCACCATGATCTGCCGCCGATCATGTTCTTCGGCTCTTTGTAGGGATCCTGATGCCTCTGACCGCTTATCTCTTGTGCGTTGCGCGTGCTGGCCTCTTGTGCGCTGCGCTGGCCGGCCTTTGCGGAGCCCGGTCGGCAGCGTCCGCACAGACGCCCGATCCGCGCGAGATCTTCGCACCGCTGCTGTTTCCTCAACCGGCCGGAAACACCCGGTCTGCCGCGGGCATCCCGGCGCCGGGCTACTGGCAGAACCGCGCCGACTACCGGATCTCCGCCCGGATCGACACGACGGCGAAAACGCTGCGCGCCACCGAGGCGATCACTTACACGAACAACAGTCCCGATGAGCTCGACGTGTTGTGGGTGCAGCTTGATCAGAACACCTACAAGCACGACGCGCGATCGACTTTCGCGCCACAATTCGAGGACCGCGGGTGCTGCAAATTCACCGATGGGGATGTGCTGGAATCAATCTCGATCGAAACCGGCGGCCAAACCTATAAGCCGGCGTATAGCGTGAGCGACACACGCCTGCAGTTACGGCTCGCGACGCCGCTTGCCGCGCACGGTGGCAAAACCGTCGTGCGGATTGCGTATCATTATACGGTGCCGGGAGGCTGGGGCGGCCGCACGGCTGTCACGCATTCACAGCGCGGCGACATCTACGAAATTGCCCAATGGTTTCCACGCATGGCCGTCTACGACGACATTCGGGGCTGGGACACGGCACCCTATCTCGGATCGGAATTCTACCTCGAATACGGTGATATCGACTACAGCGTGACCGTGCCTTGGGATTACCTCGTCGAAGGCTCCGGCGAATTGCAAAACCCCTTGCAGGTGCTGACGGCCAAGCAACGCGAACGTCTGCAACAGGCGGCACGGAGCGACGCGACTGTAATGATACGTGCGCCGCAGGAAGTCGGCGACGCCAGCAGCCGGCCGACGCATGACGGCGAACAGACCTGGCATTTCCTGATGCACAACACACGCGACGCAGCATTTGCGGCCTCGCCGGTCTTCGTTTGGGACGCGGCCCGCATAAAGCTCCCGCATGACGGTCATGCTGTGGCGATGTCGGTCTATCCGGTCGAGGCGGTAGGCCCGCAGAAGTGGAACCGTTCAACCGAATTCGTCAAAGCTGCCATCGAGGAATTTTCCGCCAGATGGTTCGTCTATCCCTGGCCGGTGATGGTCAATCTCGGTGGTCACGGCGCCGGAATGGAATATCCGGGCATCGTCTTCGATGACATGAAGGATGCCGGGCGCGACCTCTACTGGATCACGACACACGAGGTTGGCCACAGCTGGTTTCCGATGATCGTCGGATCCGACGAACGCCGCGACGCGTGGATGGACGAAGGCTTCAACACGTTCATCGACGTCTACGCGTCCGATGCATTCAACCGTGGAGAATTCGCACCGAAACGCGATCCGGAATATGCCGAGCACGGTGGCAATCCGGTTGATGAAATCCTGCCTGTTCTGGCGGATAAGGCCGCACCGGTCATCCTTGCGCCAGCCGACCTGATTGCGGAGAAATACCGCCATCCGATCAGCTATTTCAAACCCGCGCTCGGACTGGTCCTTCTGCGCGAACAAATTCTTGGCCCGGAACGCTTCGATTATGCATTCCGGAAATACATTGCGGCCTGGGCTTATAAGCACCCGTCGCCGTCCGATTTCTTCCGCCTTATGGCAAGCGAGGCCGGCGAAGACCTCTCATGGTGGTGGCGCGGCTGGTACATGCAGAACAGCACGCTCGATATCGCAATCAGCAAAGCTGCCTATCGGGACAACGACTTCCACAACGGCCTTCAGCTGGAACTGCTCAACAAGAGCACGCTGGTCATGCCCGTGACGCTTGATATCGCGTTTGCCGATGGCACGCACCGACGCCTGACAGTCCCGGTCGAGACATGGCTTCAGTCGAATACGCCAAAGTTTGATCTCGTCATCGACAGGGACGTGAAAAGCGTGGCACTCGATCCCGACCATCGCATCCCGCTTTCCGCGCGTTCCGGGACTGTTGTCACGGTCGCACCGGTCACCGCGCATTGAGCGATCAATCCGCCGCCATGGCCTCGCCGATACAAACGGAAAGGCCATGGCGGATCGGCACAAGATTGGCCACGAAGCGTTCCGCGCAGGCACGCCAGGAGAAAGTCTCCGCGTAGGCGCGGCACGCCGTCCGGTCGCCAAACTCCAGCGCCTGCAATGCGGCTCGTCTGAGATCGTCGTTCACGGTGCCCACGGCAGCACCACCAGCCACCAGCACGTCCTTCGGTCCCATCAC
>CAZZVF010000011.1:0-17670 GCA_964657355.1 uncultured Buchnera sp. | reverse complement strand
GACGGGCGTGCCGCATGCCAGGCTCTCGAGCATGACGAGCCCGAACGTGTCGGTCAGCGACGGGAATACCATAACGTCGGCACCCGCATACGCCGCCGACAAAGCGGCACCCTGGCGCATGCCGGCAAAATGCACGTCCGGATACGCGCGCATCAGCGTCGTCAGCAGCGGCCCTTCGCCAACCACGACCTTCGAGCCGGGAAGATCGAGGTCCAGGAACGCACCGATGTTTTTTTCCACGGCGACCCTGCCGACATAGACGAAGACAGGCTTCGGCAAGTCTTGCCAGGCGTCACGCGGCACCGGCTGGAACAACGACAGGTCGACGCCGCGCGACCACGGCCGCAAATCGCCGAAGCCCCGGTCCGCGAGATCCTGGCGCAGGCTTTCTGTCGCCACCATCAGGCCGCTTCCAGCAGCGTGGAAGCGGCGCAGCCATGCGTAGCTCAGCGCCTTGGGTAGGTATGTGCGCGCGGCGAGGTATTCTGGAAATCGGGTATGAAACGCAGTCGTGAAGGTCCAACCCTGGCTACGGGCGACGCTCCTCGCAGCCAGCCCCAGAGGGCCCTCGGTCGCGATATGCAGGGCATCCGGCTGAAAGACCGCCATCATGCGGGCCAGGCTGCGGCGCGGCAGTACCGACAGGCGAATATCGGGGTATGTTGGGCACGGCACCGTGCGAAACCTGTCAGGTCCGATCACCTCGGCGACAATGCCAAGCGACGCCAGTTCCGAAGCAAGCGTTGCCAACGTCCGCACCACGCCGTTGACCTGAGGCAGCCATGCGTCCGAGACGATGAGCACGCGGGAGTTGGGTGGGATTGCAGCGCCCGAGAGCGCCTTCGTGACGCAATCAGGCAGGTTCGGCTGCTGACACACGCCGTGGCGCGAAGAAGGAGAGCTTGTTCAGCGCTGCCCAATCAAGCAGTTCGAGGCGCCCGTCATGGTGTTCCACCAGGGCCGTGCAGCTTTCCACCCAATCGCCGGTGTTAAGGTACAATACCCCCTCGACCTGGCGCATTTCGGCATGGTGGATGTGGCCGCAAACGACTCCATCCATATGACGGTGCCGCGCCTCTCCGGCCAAGGCGCTCTCGAAGCGGTCGATTGCCTTCACGGCTTCCTTGACCTGCCGCTTTGCCCACTGCGACAGCGACCAATACGGGTAGCCGAGCGGGCGCCGCACGGCGTTGAACCAGCGGTTGAGGTTGAGAGCGGCATTGTAGGCCCAATCACCCAGGAACGCCAGAAACTTGGCATAGCGCATGACGCTGTCGAACTGGTCGCCATGGATGATCAGCAAACGTCGGCCGTCAGCCGTCACGTGCTCTGCCTCACCGACAAGCTTTACGCCACCGATCTCGAGCCCGAGTGGAAGCCAGGCCCGAAACATCTCATCATGGTTGCCGGGGATGTAGAATACCTTGGAGCCCTGTCTGGCCTGGCGGAGGATCAACTTCACCACCTCGTCATGCATCTCGTCCCAGTACCAGGATTTCCGCAGCCGCCAGCCGTCGACGATGTCGCCAACCAAATAGAGACTCTCACACGTGAAGGACCCAAGGAAATGCGCGAGGAAGTCACTGCGGCACCCACGTGTCCCCAGATGCGTATCCGAGATAAAAACTGTTCGGTAAGTGGTCTTGGCCGAAGGAGAGAAGGCGTTCATTTGCCCCGCCATCTTTGTCGTCTGTCATCACGCACTGGGCGCAGCAGATAGAGCACGCACCGCGCCGTCACAGTGAACTTTGCGTGACGCGAGTCTTACTGCGCGCAACAGGTTCAATATCACACGGCTGACGCGGAACGGCAACCGAACCGCAACATTAGCGGCAGATAGATCGCACCCGTAATCACCGGAGTGACCGGGCGCCGCCGTGATCGTCATTTACAATCCTGCCGCGGGCAAGCGGCGCGCCTCCCGCCTCTGGCGCGTGCTCGATATCCTGAACACTGCCGGCCTGATGGTAACGGTGCAGGAAACCTCGTATTCTGGACACGCCAGCGAACTCGCCCGGAGTGCGGCATTGTCGGGCGCGCGGCTGGTTGTCGCTGCAGGAGGCGACGGCACCATCGCCGAGGTGGCTCAGGGGCTCTGTGGCAGCGCCACCAGTCTCGGCATCATCCCGCTGGGCACCGCGAACGTCCTGGCCCATGAACTGGGTTTGCCTTTTTCGGCCGTCGAGGTGGCGTCGGCACTCGCGTTTGGCCGCACGCAGCCGCACTGGCCTGGGCTTGCCCGGAACGCTGCCGGCGATAGGCTCTTCGTCCAGATGCTCGGGGCGGGCCTCGATGCACAGGTCGTGCATTTCCTGTCCAAGCCGCTAAAGCGTGCTATCGGCAGAGGTGCCTATGTGGTTCAGACCTTGCGTGAAGTCTGCCGGTATGACTTTGCGCCGATAGAGTTGCGAATAGATGGGCGGGAGATGGAGGCCGCTTCGGTGATCGTCAGCAAAGGGTGTCTCTATGGCGGCCCGTATCTTCTGGCGCCGGGCGCGCAACCGCGGGAACCCGGTTTCACGGTCGCTCTGTTCAGGAACAGTGGCCCCTTAAGTGCGCTGCTCTATGGCGCAGCGCTCCCGTTCAACCTGCTGCCGTGGACGCCTGGTGTCTCTTTGGTGAAAGCCACAACCATCGACATCCTGGGCGCCGGCTCCGTGAAACTCCAGTCGGACGGCGATGAAGCAGGCTTTGTTCCGGTCAGCATCAGGGATGCCCCAGGAGCGATTTCGATCGTGGTTGCAGGGCGACCTCATGCGGCGACTTTACGCGGCGGCTGATCGGGCGTGTAAGCGCCACTCTCACCGGGCAAAGACCGAAAACTCGCTGTCAGACCAAGCACCGTCTCCGCGCCGCCGAGGAATAGCACGCCGTCCGGATTGAGTTGCAGCGCAAGGGCATCGAGCACTTTGCGTTTCGTCGGCGCGTCGAAATATATCAGGACATTGCGACAGAAGATGACGTCAAATTTGCCGAGGCCAGAAAGATCGCCCAGCAGATTACCTTCCCTGAAGGTGACAGCTTCCCGCAAGTTTGGCTTGATGCGCCATTGCGCGTCCTCCTTGGTAAAATGGCGTACGAGCATTTGCATCGGTAGGCCGCGCTGCACCTCGAATTGTGAATAAAGACCGGCGCGCGCCCGCTCCAGCGGTTCGCGTGCGAGATCGGTTCCGAGGATCTCTACGCGTCGTCCCCCCATCTGCGGAGCGAGATCCGCAAGAACCATGGCGATCGAATAGGCCTCTTGCCCCGTGGATGCCGCAGCCGACCAGATCCGTAGGGTCGAGGCCGCTGACCTGGCTGCATGGAGGCGCGGCAGAACACGGAGCCGAAGTGCTTCAAAGGGTTTTCCATCGCGAAAAAACAACGACTCGTTTGTGGTCATGGCGTCCACCACGTCGCGTTCAAGCGCTGAACCAGGCCGCAGGCGCATTGCGAGCTCCTGGAGATCGCGCAAGCCTTCGCGTTTGATGATCGGTCCTAGACGCGTTTCCACCAGATAGAGTTTGTCCGGACCGAGAGTGAGACCGGAGCGGGCTTTCAGCATCGCCGATATTGCATCGAAACCTGGAATCACGAGCGGCCTCCCAGTAGGGACAGTATCTTCGATCCGAGTTGCGACAAGGGAAGAACCGCATGTGCAAGACCGCCGCGCGTGACAGCGCCCGGCATTCCCCACACCACGCTCGTTGCCTCATCCTGCGCAATGACGCAGCCGCCGGCATCGACCACCTGCTGGGAGCCCGCGAGCCCGTCATGCCCCATGCCCGTCAGCATCACCACGAGCACCCGGCCATCCGCCGCCTGGCAAGCGGAACGCAGCATCGGGTCGACCGAAGGACGGCAGAAGTTTTCAGGTGGCGTCGTTGCCAGGCGTGTGATGAAGCCGCGCTCATGTTTCAGCACGAGCATGTGCCGGTCACCCGGCGCGAGGACCATGGCGCCAGGTATCAACACTGCTCCCTCCGTTGCCTCGGCGCACGGCAAAATGCCAAGCTTATTGATGTGCTGGGCGAGGATGGGGGTGAAAGTCGCCGGCATGTGCTGCGTCAGAATGATCGGAACCGTCAGCTTTGCGTCACGCAAACTTTGTAACAAAGTGAACAAGGCATTCGGTCCACCGGTGGAGGAGCCGATAGCAAGAAGGCGTGGTTGCATCCGTGGCGCGGGGCGAAGCTTGAATATTTCCGGCGGAGCGACGCGCGACGGTGCGGGTGAGCCGCGCCGGCGGCTGATACGAGCCAGACCCCGTACCTTTGCAATCAGTTCGGTCGCAAACCTGCTATCGCCCGCCAGAGCGAGGGCGCTCGGTTTCGGCACGTAATCGGCAGCACCGAGACGTAGCGCCTGCATCGCCACATCGGCGCCACGCGTCGTAAGCGTGGACGCCATAATCACGCTGATGCCGGGTGAGGCCTTCAGCAGCAACGGTAGCGCCGTCATGCCGTCCATGACAGGCATCTCGATATCCAGGACGATAACGTCGACCGCTTGTGTCTTTAATGCTTCGATCGCCGCAGCGCCGTTGGCAACGCGAGACACGACCTTGATACCGGCATCTGCCTCAAGAAGTTTTGCGGTTGCAGCGCGGATGACAACCGAATCGTCGCAGATCATTACGTGCGCGACGTCCGTAGCAACCAGGGGCGTGGCAGCGCGAATTGAGCTTGCTACTGCGATCACAGCAGGCCGATCTGCTCGAACTTGCCGAGTAGGATGGCCTCGTCGAACGGCTTCATGATGAATTCCTGTGCGCCCGCCTCGATTGCCCGTTCCACGAAGCTGATGTCGTTCTCGGTCGTGCAGAAGAGGACTACCGGATGATCCGGGCCGTATTCCTTTCGCAGCGCCTGAAGGAACTCGAGGCCATTCATGACCGGCATGTTCCAATCGAGTAGTACAGCATCCGGCATGTTTGTTCGGCAGGCATCGAGCGCAATGGCGCCGTCCTCGGCTTCAGCGACTGCGAAGCCGCTTCCCTCAAGGATCCGTCGCGCAACCCGCCGGACAACCCGGCTATCGTCGACGACAAGGCATGTCCTGGCGGTCATGCCGCGAGAGCCGGTTCGAGTCTCAACAACCGGTCGACGTCAAGCACCGCCATCAGCTTCTTGCCGACACGGTAGATGCCGAGGCTGTGCTCGGCCCAGATCGGCGGCAAAGTTGGCGGATTATGCTCGAGATCCGATGGAAGAAGTGTGACGACCTCGCTCACCTGGTCGACCAGCAAAGCGTAGAGCTCGTTTCCATGTTCGGTAACGATCGACATTGGCTTGGCGCCAACCGCTCGCTTCGGCAGGCGCAGGCGTTGCCGGAGGTCAATAGCGGTGACGATCCGACCCCGAAGGTTGAGATTGCCCGCAACCTCAACGGGAGCCAGAGGAATTCGGGCAATAGTCTGATCAGCCAGAACATCGCGGACAACGAGCACTGGAACACCGCAGAGCTGATCACCAAGCATGAGGGTGACGTAAGCGCGGCCCTCTTCCTGTAATCCAATTGCCTCGCCCCGTGTATCAGAGCTGATGATGGCTCTGTCGCCGTGTTGAACGCCACTCATTGTGTGCACTCCTGGAGAGCAGTCGCCAAACTGCGTGGCCTTGTCGAGAGGTTAGTCTTACGCAAGCTCGCGTTGTGAGAGGCATTGTTGCAGACTTCGAATCAGCGCCTCTTGTTCGAGCTTGTGCACATAATCGGTGAAACCGGCATTCCGCCCCGCCTCCGCGTCGGCCGCTGAGGATTTCCCCGTCAGAGCAATCATTGGCAGGTCCATCCACGCGCCACTTGCACGCACACGGCGGGCGAAGCTCAGGCCATCGATATCCGGCATTTCTATGTCGGAGATGATTGCATCAACTTTGAATCCCTCGTCCCGCAGGATCAGGGCCTCGCCTGCCGTTGATACTGCGGTTACGTCGTAGCCGGCCGCGGATAACATCGGGACGAGCAACTGTCTGAAGAAAGCGCTGTCTTCAACGACGAGCAGGCGTTGCTTGCCAGCATGGCCCTGGTTTCCGCCGAACCAATCGCACCAGGCACGCGTCAGCCAGTAACTCGTATCCAGAACGTCCGCCGCCTGGCCGTTTACCACGGCAGAACCCAGCAAGCCCTGACGCTGTGATCCTAGCTCCATACGCAACTCGTCCTGCACGATGTCGACAATCGCATCGACCATCAAACCCATGCTGCGCTCGCCATCCGCAAAGACGAGCACCGGTTGCGATCGCTCAGTGGCCTCAGCACCGTCCGGCAAGGGCGGCACTGTCGCACCTTGCATGTCATGTCCATCGTTCATGGAAATGAGGGGCATGAGCTTGCCACGATACTGCGTGACGAAGCCGTTTGCAGTGAACTCGATCTTTTCCTTTGGTATGTCCTCAAGCCGTGCAATCAGGCTGAGCGGAACCACGCGAGGTGTGCTCTGGCCTCCCGCCCTGAATAATAGCAGCGACAGCTTCTGATCCGATCCCGCCGGCTTCCCATGGGCGGTCGCCGCCGCGTCACGTTGGTCACGTGTCGCCGAAACGCCCGCGCTGCGCGCAACACCATTCGGATCAAGGATCATGATGACGGATCCATCGCCCAGGATCGTGTTGCCGCTGAACATGGTTACGTGGCGGAGGATCGGGGCTACGGGTTTGACCACGATTTCTTCGGTATCGAAAACCTCATCCACCATGATGCCGAGCATGCCGGAGCCAACTGCCGTCACCACAACAGTCGTGTTGTGTCTTGAAGCTTCCGGATCATCCATCCGAAGCAGTGTGCCCAGTGAGACGAGCGGAAGTAGCTGATTCCGCAGTCGCAGGATCGGTGTGTCGCCAATTGTCTCGATCGCCATCAAGGCAGAAGACGGAGCATCGGCTGAACCGCTTCCCTGTGCGTCGCGATTGACCCGAACCAGCTCCAGCACGCTGATCTGCGGGATGGCAAAACGCTCGCCTGATGCCTGGACTATAAGCGCCGAAACGATTGCGAGGGTGAGGGGAATCTTGATGGTAAAGCGCGAGCCCGAGCCAAGCTCGCTGGATAGCTCGACGGTTCCTCCGATACGTTCGATGTTGGAGCGCACGACGTCCATGCCCACGCCACGACCGGAAATCGCGGTTACCGCTGCAGCAGTGGAAAAGCCGGCGCGGAAAATGAGGGCACGTATCTGCACGTCGTTCATGACGGACAGCTCGGCTTCAGTCGCAAAGCCTTTCGAGATTGCCTTCGCTCGTATCATGCTGACGTCCAATCCGCGACCGTCATCTGCGACCTCGATGATGATATGGCCGCCTTCATGGTAGGCGTTGAGCGAGATGCGTCCGGTTTCGGACTTTCCGACCCGCCTGCGCTCTTCCGGCGTCTCCAGCCCATGGTCTGCGCTGTTGCGTACCATGTGCGTCAGTGGATCGCGCATGAGTTCGAGCACCTGGCGATCGAGTTCGGTTTCCTGACCGCGCATGTCGAGCGTGATCTTCTTGCCGGTCTCGTGGGCAAGGTCCCGTACCAGTCTGGGAAGCTTGTTCCAAGCATTGCCGATTGGCTGCATTCGCGTTTTCATCACCCCCTCCTGGAGGTCCGAGGTGATGTGGGAGAGCCGTTGCAAGGGCGACGTGAAAGCGTTCGTGCCCTCCGCACGCGAAATTTGCAGCAGTTGGTTCCTGGTCAGTACGAGTTCGCCAACCAGCGTCATTAATTCCTCAAGCACATCGACTCCGACGCGTATCGTCATTGCCTGTGCGGGTTCCGCGTGTTGCTCAAGGTCGGGCTTCGCCACAATTTCAGTCTGCGGTGCCAATCCCGTGGTCGGCACCTCCAGCAATGCTGCGGGCATTTCCCGACTTGGGGGTGTTGCGGGGCCTGCGGAAATTGGCTCGTCGGCCGGTATTTCATGAGCGGAGGGCGGTGCCGGGGCCGGCGTGCACGGTGCGTCGGGCGCGACTGCAGCACTTTGGCCCGCGGCGCAGCGATTGAGCTCCAGGATGACCTCGTTATCGTCGCCCGCCGGCTCCTCGCCGGTCGCGCCCAATGCGGCAACGATTGCCTTGATGTGGTCGAGCGACGCAAGAACCAGGCTGATCACCGTCGGGGTAACCACCAGTTCGCCGTCGCGCACCCGGCCGAGGACATTCTCGGCAGCATGCGCGACGCGTTCCAGCCGCGGCAGACCCAGGAAGCCGCAGGTGCCTTTTATGGTATGAACAAGCCGGAAGATGAGCGACAAGGTCGCTTTATCGTTCGGGAATTGCTCGAGCTTGACCAAGGCGAGATCGAGCTCGGCCAGGCTTTCGTTTGTCTCGGCGAGGAAGTCCGGCAGCAGGTCGTCCATCAACGTCTCCGTGTGACCTGCCCGCCTTGATGCGGGAACAGGTTGCTTTCCAAAGAGCCGTGTCAGCTGCCACCCGAACAGGCTTCGAAGCGTGTCGTGTTCGGCAAGCGGGCTCTGTTGGAGGGAGTGTGGAGGCAAGAGGTGAAAGAACCGGAAAGGCGATGCGAGAAAACTACGAAGCGTGGTTCGTCGCTTCCGGGAAGGTTTGACCTGATCGTACAGCCGACACCCGCAGAGACGTAGGCGACTCGATCTTGATCTCACGGCCGAGTGCCCGCGCCTGAAGGCAAGCGGCCAGCGCGGCGATGCCACGTGGCTCGGCTGCGTCGGCAAGACTGCCTGGTCCTGCCTGCGCGCAACTCGCCAAGCGTTCCGGCCAGCCTGCACGCGGGCCGTCGACGCGCAGCACGAGATCACCTTCAATGACCCCTAGAGCGATCATGCCGCCTCTCGGAAGCGCCGTCGCAGCCAGGAGGAGCAGCATCGGCGTGATCGAACGGAGGCTCTCAGGGAGGGTATGGGGCAATGCGGAGAGGTCGAGCCGCAGTCGCTCGGCTCCCGGGAGGCCCGGCAACAGCCCTTGTAGCGCTGCAGGGGAGGGCGCCTCGCCGCCACCAAAGGCCATCCTAAGGAGGCGAACGCGCGCGGTCAGTAATTCGACAAGCTCGACTGCCAGGGTGCTGGCCTCTTCGTCGCTGCCTTCAAGTGCCATTTGGAGGGTGCCGGCAAGCGCCCCCAGCGGCCCTGAAATATCGTGACAAATCCGCGCCGCCACCGTTGTCGCGAAAATCGTCGCAGCGTTGAACGCGCCCCTACGGCTAGCGTTGTCCGACATATCGAGCATCTGCGAAGTCGTCGAAGAGTCCAGGGTGATAGCATCCAAAGCGCGTGCTCCATTGAACAAGCGTTCCGAAACTGCAACGAAAATGGAGTAGGAGCAAGGTGGCTCAGACCGATGACCACCAGGAGTCCGCGGCTTGAGCGGCGCAAGTGCCTCCTACGAGCCTGGCCAGTTCGTGCGTCATCCCGGGCAGCCGGGCTGGGGAATCGGTCAGGTGCAATCGGCGCTCGGTGCGCGGGTCACCGTGAACTTCGCAGATGCCGGTAAACGAACCATCAACACCGCAGTGGTGGCGCTCGACTTAATCGACGATCTGCCGGCTTGAGGCGCACACGCAAACGAAACGCGTCGCGTGACGGACGATCCATGCCACTTGATAGTCAACCTGCTTGCTGCGACCTGTCTCAGGGCATGGCCGACCTCATCGATCCCTTTTCCCGCCCAATCACCTACCTCCGGGTATCAGTAACCGACCGCTGCGACCTTCGCTGCGTCTATTGCATGGCGGAGGACATGACCTTCCTGCCCAGGCAGGAGGTTCTCTCTCTCGAAGAGATCGAGCGGCTTTCCAGCGCTTTTATCGATCTCGGCGTGCGCAAGCTGCGTATCACCGGCGGCGAACCCCTCGTCCGCCGCGGCATCATGACGCTGATCGAGCGGCTCGGCGTCAGGCTCGCCGGGGGTGGTCTGGAGGAACTTACCCTGACCACCAATGGAACGCAGCTGGCGCGCTATGCGGATGCACTGGCCCGGGCAGGCGTCCGGCGGATCAACGTCAGCCTGGATACCTTGGACCCTGAACGCTTCACGCGCCTCACCCGCTGGGGGCGCATCGAACAAGTTTTCGACGGCCTGCGCGCGGCCCGGTCGGCCGGCTTGGCTGTGAAGATCAACGCCGTGGCACTGAGGGGCGAAAACGAAGACGAGTTCGACGACATGCTGGCTTGGTGCGGCCGCGAAGGCTTCGACCTCTGCATCATAGAAACCATGCCGATGGGCGAGATCGGCCCCAATCGCGCTGACCAATACCTGCCGCTCTCCCTGGTGCGCGCCCGGCTCGGCCGCCGCTGGACGCTCGATCCGAGCGATCATCGTACGGGTGGGCCGGCCCGCTACGTCACCGTGCGGGAAACCGGCCGCCGCCTCGGGTTCATCACCCCGATGACGCATAATTTCTGCGAAGACTGCAATCGCGTGCGCCTGACGGTTACCGGCACGCTCTTCATGTGCCTGGGCCAGGACGATGCGAGCGACCTGCGGCGGCCGTTGCGCGACGGGGCGAGCGACGCCGAGTTGCACGATGCCATCCGCGAGGCAATTTCCCGCAAGCCAAAGGGCCATGATTTCGTCATCGACCGCCGGCGGAATGCACCGTCGGTTGGACGACACATGAGCGTCACAGGGGGGTGAGCTTATCCGGTCGCTAACTATCAGCCGGGTTTCCGCTCCCGAGCACGGCCGCCAGGCTGATCTGGCCGCTACCTGGCTGAAGCGGTTTCGGCTGAGTCGGTGCCGGAGCCCAACCTGTCATGCAGGCAAGCCGCATGGTGACCTCAAGCCGTCCATCCCGGATCGGCAGAGCGCCGAGTGCTGCCGGGATCAGCATGCGGTCCGGAATATGCTTGTCACGCAGCGCTACCGCATTGCTTTCCCCCGACGCTCTGAGGTCGCGCACTAGGCCTCCAGCATCGGCGTAGAGGACACTGATGTCCTCCCCGTCGGCAACTGGGAGCGCAAAACCTGCTCGCTGCAGCAATGCCGCGCAGTCCCGCAGTTCCGGAAACGGCGACACCCTTGGGGAGGCGCCCCCTGCGAGCGCCAGCTCCGCCTCTGCCAGCGCAACGCGAAATGAGCCGAGCGTGCCGAGCGCAGGCAGGCTCGCGAGCAGCAGCCCATCCGGGCGCAACGCCCGCCTCAGCTGGATCAGGGCGCCAGGAAGATCGTTGACCCAATGCAACGCCAGGCTGGCAACAACCAGATCGAAGCTACCAGGTGCAAACGGCAGCGCCTCCTCATCGCCCGCCACCGCCGCGCCGCCATTCACTGCGGCCATCCGCGGCGAGAGGTCCATACTCACCGTGTGAATGCCACGCGCACGCAGCAGCGGCGCCACGATGCCGCGCCCTCCGACATCCAGTGCCTGCGTAAAGCGGTGGGTCGTATCGTCCAGCCGGTCGAGCAACCTGGCGGCGGCATCCTCCAGTATCGGAGCCACGGCATGGACCGTGGCAGCCGCGCGATCCCTGTGCAGCCGCACGGCGCGACGGTCGAAAACATGCATCCCGGTCATTGACGCCAGATGCGGCCTGCGACCGGCGCTGCCAAGCCCTCCTGCCCAAGGACATGCTTGGTTCGATCCGAGCTGAATGATACGGTTTCAACATGAAAAAATTCGGCGCTTTTGCCTTGGCCGCCGGCGTTGCGGTGCTGGACCTCCTGCTGCCGCCGCACTGCGCCTGCTGCGACATGCAGGTCGAGAAGGTCGGGCAGCTTTGCGCCGAGTGCTTCCGTAAAATCGGCTTCGTCACAGACCCTTGCTGCCGCCATTGCGGCATTCCGTTCGACAGCGCGGACGCGGTTTCGGCCTCGCTCACATGCAACTTGTGCCGCGTCGTCCCGCCTGCCTGGCGGCATGCACGCGCAGCTTTGGTCTATGACGATCATGCCCGCCGCCTGATCCTGCCGCTCAAATACGGCGACCGGCAGGAAAATGCCCGGGCTCTGGGCTTCCACATGGCACGCGCTGGCGCCGCGCTGCTGAAGGCGGCCAACCTGCTGGTGCCGGTGCCGCTGCACCGCCGCCGCCTGCTCAACCGTCGCTATAACCAGGCGGCACTTCTCGCTTACGATCTGGGACGGCGCACCGGCATCGCCGTGCTGCCCGACGCCTTGCAACGTCTGCGGCATACATCCCGCCTCGCGGCACTCTCCCCGGCGCGCCGTGCAGTCGAACTCGCCGGCGCTGTGGCCGTACGACCGTCCCGCAGCGCCGTCGTCGCCGGACGTTCGGTGCTGCTCATCGACGACGTGCTGACTTCCGGCGCTACTGCAGGTGCTTGTGCAATCGCCCTCCTTGACGCCGGAGCCGCGAGCGTCGACGTACTGGTCGCGAGCAGGGTGCCCGCGCCACAGGATTGACCAACAAGCCGGTCGCCAGCCTTGATTTACCAGCCTGCCGATTTACCAGAATATCGATTTAGAGGATCTTAATGCCGGAGATTGTAATCTACACGCAGCCCTGGTGTCCGTATTGCGCCCGAGCCATTGCGCTACTTGAAAGCAAGAACGTCACCTTCAAGGAGATCGACGCACCGGCCGGCACGGACGCGCGCAAGGAGTCCGTTGCGAGGTCGGGCGGTCGTACCTCCGTCCCGCAGATCTTCATCGGCGAACACCATGTCGGCGGCAGCGACGAGCTTCGCGCCCTCGATCGTGCCGGCAAGCTCGATCCGCTGCTGCAGGGTTAGCCGCGCTGTTCATCCCGGTTAAGCAGGGCGAGAATCCAGGGACAGAATGATCCATTACGATTTGCGGTGCGGTGGCGGCCACGAATTCGACGGCTGGTTCAAAGACATGGCGGCGTTCGACATGCAGTCCGCGAGGCACCTCCTCGAATGCCCGATCTGTGGTGCGACAACGGTCACCCGCGCCATCATGTCGCCGCGCCTGAGCCGCGGGGTGCCGCCGCCTAAGCCGGCGAACGCCGCATCCGAAACGCCGGGCAAGCCTGCATCGCCCGCGGCAGCTTCATCCGGAGTTCCGGTTCCGCGGGACGACAAGGCGGCCCATGGCGGCGCGCCTGTCTTGCCTGACGAAGTGCGTGCTCTCCTCCAGCGGGTGCGCGCCGAAGTGGAAAGCAAGTGTGACTATGTCGGCCCCTCCTTCGCGGACGAGGCGCGGCGGATCCATAATGGGGAGGTGCCCGGACGCGCCATCTATGGTGAAACCACGCCCGAACAGGCCGAAGCACTGGCTGATGACGGCATCGAAGTGGCGCGTATTCCATGGCTGCCGCGTGCGGATAGCTGATCCGGCCGCACTCCTTCGCGTCATCGGCGTCGCGGCACTTCTCGCACCTCAGGCCGCCGGCGCCGTCCCGGTGTCGCCGGAGGGCCGTTGGCTGACCGAGGACGGCGGCGGCGTCGTTGCCATCGCACCCTGCGGGGCTGTCTTGTGCGGCCACATCATCGGACTGTCGGAATGGCCAAAGAACGGCGACGTGAAACGCGATGTGCAGGGTACGCCGCAATGCCACATGGTTTTGCTCGATAACCTCAAATTGCAGGACGACAGCCGCTGGCATGGCACCGTCCGCAATCCGGAGGACGGCCGCGTCTACCGCGCCGAAGTGTGGATCGGACCCGACGGAGCCATGCGACTTCGGGGGTATGTCGGCCTGCCAATCTTCGGCTCGACCCAGATCTGGCCGGCGTTCCACGGCGCGGTGAAGCCCGATTGTCACTTCAAGTGATCTGCCTGCAGTCGTTGGCAGCTCGACTGGCCGCCGCAGCTCGAGCCATGTTATAGCCGCATGGCACCAGGGCGATAAGCCTGGTTATCGTCAGGATCGCGTACCTTATGTTGCACTGCACCTAAGCGTTCAGGAGCGGGCATCATGGCGACACTTTCCACCCCTACCCAGCCGACCCTCGCTCAGCGCAGCCTTTCGTTCGTCACGCTGCCTTGGAACGCCTTCGTTGGCGTTTTTCTCTACTACACGTTGCTGACGCTCATCGCAGTCGGCGGCCTCGATGTCTCTGCCGGCTTCATGATCGTCTTCTATGCCGTGGCACCTGTCGTCTACGGTGGAGTCCTGCTGACCCGCGCAGTTCAGGCACTCGCGAGCATCAGGATCGACCTCTTCCAGGCTCCGCATCCCGCGGTTCGCTGATCGCTGCGAGGGCCAACCGCTTACCAGTGCCGCTAAGTAGTTGCCAGCGCTGCTATATAGTTGATCGAGAGATCCTGGCTCTCGCGCCACGTGCCGCTCCCGATCTCGTAGCTCATCCCCGCCGCCGCACTCATCCGCAACCCGGCCGCACGCCCCATCGCGCCAAGCTCGTCCGGCTTGACGAACTTGCGCCAGTCGTGCGTTCCCGCTGGCAGCAGACGCGCGACATATTCGGCGCCGATCTTGGCTACCGCCATGGAACGCAGCGTCCGGTTCAAGGTCGACACGAATAACACGCCTCCCGGAACCAGCAGATCAGCCAGCGTCTGCACGAACAAAGCCTGGTCTGGCACATGCTCAATCACCTCAAGGGCCGTGATCACATCGAACGACTCGCGCCCCAACAGGTCGGCGGCCAACCCCACCTCGTACCGGGTCGACAACCCTTCCTCGGACGCATGCGCAACCGCCACCCCAATCGCCTCGCCCGACGCATCAAGCCCCAGCACGTCATGCCCGGCCCGGGTCAACGCCTCGGCCGCCAGACCCGCCCCACACCCGACATCGAGCAAACGAGCCGGGCGGACCGCAATCCGCCGGTCGACCCAACCCACACGCAGCCCGTTCATGCGGTGCAACGGCCGCATCGGCCCGTCCGGATCCCACCACCGAGCAGCCAAAGCTCCAAATCGCGCCACTTCAACGTCCGAGACCTGGGTATTTTTAGGCATTCGGGCGCTCCTGAGAGAAGGCCAAGGGCTCTGCCCTTGGATCCCGCTAAGGACAAGTCCTTAGAACCATTAGTTAGGGGTCCCTGCGACGGGGCAACAAGCCGTCACCACAGGATCGGTGCCCCCCTTTCAAGGACCCTTATTCAGTAGGATTCCAAAGGCTTGCCTTTGGTGTGGTCCAGCGGCTCTAGCGCAGGGTGCCTTCACAACGCCCTTGGCCTTGCCTCAGCCGCACCCCAACGCTAGGAACACCCGCTCTCAGCACTGCACCGCGCCCTGCGCGTGCTTCTCCCTAGAGAAGGGCGGGCCCGCTCCGGTTGAGCGTGCCCTATCGAGGACCCCGATGGCTCGCATCGTCATGAAGTTCGGCGGCACCTCAGTCGCCGACCTGGACCGTATCCGCAACGTCGCCCAGCGAGTGCGCAGCCAGGTGGCCATGGGCGACGAGGTTGCTGTCGTCGTGTCCGCCATGGCCGGCGCCACCAACCAGCTTGTGTCCTGGTGCCAGGCGCTGTCGCCGCTGCATGACGCGCGAGAGTACGACGCGGTGGTGGCGACCGGTGAGCAGGTCACCATGGGGCTGGTCGCGATCGCGCTGCAGGCCGCCGGCGTCGAGGCACGGTCGTGGGCTGGCTGGCAGATCCCATTGCACACAGATGACAGCCACGGTGCGGCGCGCATCCTGGCCATCAACGCGCACGAGTTGGCCGACTGCATGAAGCAGGGCATCGTGCCTGTGGTCGCCGGTTTTCAAGGATTGGCGCCGAACGGGCGGATCAGCACGCTGGGCCGCGGCGGCTCGGACACGTCGGCGGTGGCGCTGGCCGCGGCGTTGAAGGCGGATCGCTGCGACATCTATACGGATGTCGACGGGGTCTATACCACCGACCCGCGGATCGTGCCCCGCGCCCGCCGGTTGGACCGCATCGCCTACGAGGAGATGCTCGAGCTGGCTTCGGTCGGGGCAAAGGTTTTGCAGACCCGCAGTGTCGAGCTCGCGATGAAGGAGAAGGTCCGGGTTCGGGTCTTGTCCAGTCTCTCCGAGCAGAATGGGGCTGTTCAGCTCGATTCCTCTCTGCTGCCCGGCACGCTTTTGGTTGACGAGGACGAGATCGTGGAAAAGGAAATTGTCACCGGCATCGCCTATTCGCGCGACGAGGCGAAGGTGACGGTGCGTCATGTGCCGGACCGGCCCGGCGTCGCCGCTTCGGTATTTGGACCGCTATCGGCCGCCCACATCAACGTCGATATGATCGTGCAGAACGTGTCGGCGGACGGCTCGACGGACATGACGTTCACGGTTGGGCGTACCGATCTGCCGCGTGCCATTGCCTGTCTGGAGCGGGAGCGCGACGCCATTGGCTACGCCCACCTGCTCACCGCGTCCGACGTGGTGAAGATTTCCGTCGTCGGCGTCGGAATGCGCAGTCATGCCGGCATTGCCAACACCATGTTCAGGACGCTGGCCGACAAGTCGATCAACATCCAGGTCATCTCGACCAGTGAAATCAAGGTCAGCGTGCTGATCGGCGAGGAGTACACCGAGCTTGCCGTTCGCGCCCTCCATACTGCCTATGGCCTTGATGCCGCCGCCTGAATCCTCCATCGACGTGGCGCTGCCCGGAAACGGTCCGGCCGAGGGACCGCTGAGCCAAGCCCGGCGGGAGCTCGACCAACTCTGGAAGCGCGGCACCGAATTCCTGGGCAGCGAAGTCGCCATTCTGGGCGGCGCGATGAGCTGGGTCAGCGAGCGGCACTTGGTCTCGGCCATCTCAAACGCCGGCGGCTTCGGCGTCATCGCGTGCGGCGCCATGGGCCCGGCGCTGCTTGAGGCAGAGATCGCCGGCACCAAGGCGCTCACCGCCAAGCCGTTCGGCGTCAACCTCATCACCATGCATCCACAGCTGGACGAGCTCATCCAGGTCTGCCTGCGCGAGAAGATCGGCCACATCGTGCTGGCGGGCGGCGTGCCATCGGGCGCCGCGGTACGCGCGGTCAAGGATAGCGGCGCCAGGCTGATCTGCTTTGCTCCGGCCTTCGTTCTGGCCAAGCGCCTGGTGCGGTCGGGTGCCGACGCCCTGGTCATCGAGGGCAGCGAGGCCGGCGGCCATATCGGGCCGGTCTCGCTGACCGTCCTGGCGCAGGAGATACTGCCGTATATCTGTGACGTCCCGGTCTTCGTTGCGGGCGGCCTCGGCCGGGGCGAGGCGATCCTGTCCTATCTCGACATGGGGGCCGCCGGTGCCCAGCTCGGCACGCGGTTCGCAGCGGCCACCGACAGCATCGCCCACCCGAACTTCAAGGCCGCATTCATGCGCGCCAATGCTCGCGACGCGCTGCCGAGCATCCAGCTGGACGCCCGCTTCCCAGTTATTCCGGTGCGCGGCCTGGTCAACGAGGGCACCAAGCGGTTCCTCGAGCACCAGGCGGTCACCATCGGCCGCTTCAACTCCGGCGAGCTCACCAAGGAAGCGGCCCAGCTGGACATCGAGCATTTCTGGGCCGGTGCGCTGAAGCGTGCCGTGATCGACGGCGATATCGAACAGGGATCGGTCATGGCCGGCCAATCGGTCGGCATGGTGACGCGCGAGCAGAGCATCGCCGACATCATCGCCGAACTGACCGAGCAGGCGGCCGCCGCCTTGTCTGCCCGGGCGCGACGGATGGGGTAGCTGACCACGCGGCTCAGGCAATGGCATCGACATCCATCCGCAGGCTGCTGTCGAGGCTGCGCGCCTTGATGGCCGGTGGGGCGGGCGGCCTGCCCGATATCCTGGCGCTGGTCGCAGCGGAACTAGTGGCCGAGGTCTGCTCGGCTTACGGGCTCCGGGCCGGCGAGATCCTCGAGCTGCGTGCCACCCACGGCCTCAATCCACAGGCGGTCGGGAAT
>CAZZVF010000010.1:0-23425 GCA_964657355.1 uncultured Buchnera sp. | reverse complement strand
CGCGCATCGAGCGGTTGTGCGTCGAACAGGGTCTGAAAATGACCGGCCAGCGCCGGGTCATTGCGCGGGTGCTGTCCGAGGCGGAAGACCATCCCGACGTGGAGGAGCTGTACCGGCGGGCTGCGGTGCTGGACGAGAAGATCTCGATCGCGACGGTGTATCGCACGGTGCGGCTACTCGAGGAGCGGGGCATCCTGGAGCGGCGCGATTTCGGCGGCGGACGGGCTCGCTACGAGCCCACCGAACACGGGCGACATTACCACCTGATCGACGTCGATACCGGGCGGGTGATCGAGTTCGAGGGCATGGAGCATGAGCGTCTGATGCAGCAGATCGCGGCGGGGCTTGGGTTCGAGCTCGTTTCCACACGACTTGAGATTTATGGCCGCAAGATGACGCCGGCACACCCGGCGCGGCATGTGGCTGGAACTATGCCCGCCGCTACTCCAGTGGGCGGCGACCAAGCTTGCGGCAGTGGGGGCGTCAGCGTGGAGGCCGATGCGGAGCGGGGCAGCGGGATCGTCGTCCACGCGAAGGTGGCACAATGACCGCCGATCCTCGCCTGGGGCGGCTTGGTCCCGATGCACGCGACCAGCTTGGCGGGACAACCCCGCGCGAGGGTTTGCGCCGAGCGGGACCTGTGCTTGGGCCGGATGACGGCCCAGGCTTCGGCGAGTTGCGCGCCGGCCACCTCGGCGTGCGGATTGCCGCGACCGAGGACGAGATCGACGCCGTCCAGGCCTTACGGTGGCGGGTGTTCTACGAGGAGATGAAGGCGGAACCCTCGGAAGCCGCGCGGGCTCTGAAGCGCGACGTCGATGCGTTCGACGCGGTCGCCGACCACCTGCTCGTGGTCGATCACGCGATCGGGCCGGGTCCGGAGGGCGTGGTCGGCACCTACCGGCTGATCCAGCAGGCGGCGGCCGAGCAGATCGGGCGGTTCTATTCCGACGACGAGTACGACCTGGCGCCGCTGATCGGGTTCCACGGCAAGCTGCTGGAGCTCGGCCGCTCGTGCGTCGATGCCTCGTACCGGAGCCGGGCGGTGATGCAGCTGCTGTGGCGCGGCATCGCGGCGTATGTTTTCCGGCACCAGATCGATCTGATGTTCGGGTGCGCCAGCCTGCCGTCGACCGATCCGGAGCAATGGGCCGCCGAACTCACCTATCTCTATTACAATCACCTGGCGCCCCCTGCCCTGCGGCCGCGGGCCTTGCCGGAGCGGTATGTCGAGATGCGCCGGGTCGATCCCGACGATGTCGATACGAAACGGGCGCGCGCAGGCCTGCCGCCGCTGATCAAGGGATATCTGAGGCTCGGCTGCTTCGTCGGCGATGGTGCGGTGATCGACCGGCAGTTCAACACCACGGACGTCGCCGTCATCGTGAAGACCGATCTGGTGACGGACAAGTATTACCGGCACTACGAGCGCCAGCTCAGGGACGCGCTGGATTAGGCGCGTGGTCGCCCGGCTGCGGCACCTCGGCGGGTGGCGCGCGGATGGTGTCGCCTTCGTCCTGGGAATACTGGCCGCCGCCGCGTTGCCGCCGGTGACTCTGGTGCCTGTGCTGCTGGTCAGCGTGCCGGGTTTGCTGGTGTTGATCGGGGGGGCGCCGGGCTGGCGCGGCGCGGCGCGGCGCGGTTTCAGCTTCGGGCTCGGGCTGCATCTCGCCGGGCTCTACTGGATTACCGAGGCCATTCTGGTGCGGGCGGCGGAATTCTGGTGGGCGGTGCCGATCGCCGTGCCGCTGCTCTCCGCCGTGTTGGCGCTGTTCATCGCAATACCCGCGGCGTTGTGCCGTCTGGCGCAACCGGGCTGGCGGCGTGTCTGCGTGCTCGCCGGCTGCTGGGTGCTGGGCGACCTGGCGCGTCAGTTCATCGGGACCGGGTTTCCATGGAACATGCTCGGCAGCGTGTGGGAGATGCCGGGCACTCTCGGCGCGCTGTTCATGCAGCCGGCGGCCTGGGTCGGCATCCACGGGTTGACACTGTTCACGCTGCTGCTTGCCGCTTCGCCGGTGATGGACTGGCGCGGACGAGCCTGGGCCTTCGCGGGTTTGCTCGCCTGGACCGGCCTTGGCGCCGTACGACTGCAGGTGCCGGCGGGGGCCACGCCCGACCTGCGCGCCGTGATCGTGCAGGGCAACATTCCCGAGACCGAGCACATGGCGAGCTTCAACGACCAGGACTGGGCCGCGCGGGTATTCCAAAAGCACCTCGATCTGACGCGCGCCGGCGTGCACGACGCACTGGCGCAGCGTGACGGACCGGTGTTCGTAGTCTGGCCCGAGACGGCAAGCCCCTATTGGCTGGTGGACGAGCCGCAGGCGCGCGCGGCGATCGCCCAGGCCGCCGCGCCCGCGATCGTCAGTCTGGTCGGCGCGCCGCGCCACGATGCGGCGGGTGCCCATAACAGCCTGATCGCGGTGCGGCCCGATGGCATGGTCGCAGGCACCTACGACAAGTATCATCTGGTGCCGTATGGCGAGTATTTTCCGAGTTACCTGCCGTTCCGGTTGGGTGAACTGGGCTGGGTGCCCGGAGTCGGCATCCACACGCTACACCTGCTGGGTCTGGCCCAGCCCGGCTTTCCGGCAATCGGTCCGCTGATCTGCTACGAGGCGATCTTCCCCGCCCAGGTCGTGCAGCAGCAGGACCGGCCGGCCTTCCTGGTGAACATCACCAACGACGCGTGGTTCGGCGACTCGGCGGGCCCTCGGCAGCATCTCGCGGCGGCAAGGATGCGCACCGTCGAGGAGGGTCTGCCGATGATACGGGCGGCGAACACCGGCATTTCCGCCGTGATCGACGCTCACGGGCGCGTTTTGCTGACCCTAGGGCTGGACCGCACAGGGACGTTGATCGCTGATCTGCCCGGACGCATGGCGCCGACGCCCGTCTCACGCATGGGCCTCGCGGCACCGCTGTTGCTGGCACTGGGTTCTTCCGCCGCAGGATTCGGCCTGGGCCGCCGCCGTCCTGCCGCAGAGGTCCTTGGCGCGTCCAAAAAAACGTTGTTATTGCAGTAAAAGCGGAAACTAAATTGACAATTCCCGGTTGTATGGTAGGTCTGTCACACGCTGTTAACTAACCCGGACGGCCCGGCAGCCCAAATTTTGAAAGTGTCATTCTATGTCGCGTGCGGTTGGAGCGTTCGAAGGATCCCCAGCAGAGCCGGGCGAAAGCCGCCCCAGCCCGATCGATGTCCATGTTGGGTCACGCATTCGCCTGCGTCGCACGCTCATGGGCATGTCGCAGGAACGGCTGGGTGAGGCGCTCGGTCTGACCTTCCAGCAAGTCCAGAAATATGAACGCGGGGTCAACCGCGTGGGTGCTTCGCGGCTCTATGATCTGTCTCGTGTTCTGGACGTGCCGATCAGCTTTTTCTTCGACGACATGCCCGACACACTGGCGCCGGCGGCCGGTAGCCACGGCACCAGCGGCTTTTCGGAGCGGCAGGACGGCTTTGGCGGTCATCCGGATGATCCCCTGGCCAAGCGCGAGACGCTCGAACTGGTGCGCGCGTATTACCGGATCACCGATCCGTCCGTTCGCAAGCGGGTTTTCGACCTGATTAAGTCGATGGGTCCCACCGACGTCTGAGCGAGGTCGGGCCGCGCGGGCAGCTATTCGGCGAGTTGGGGATTGACGAAGACCGGGTGGCGCAGCCGGTGCAAGGCTTCGGCAAGGGCGTAGAACAGGTCGCGTTTTTCCGGTTCGCCAAGCATTGCGGCGACTTCTACGTGCCTGCCGCGGCTCGACAAATAGAGGCCGGGGCAGCGTCCGGGCCGCTCGGTCAGGCTGATCCTGAGCCATGCCGGCTGTAGCTCGTGCTCCGACCGACCGCCTTTTCCATCATCGCGCACGATCCGCAGGCCCGCCTCGGTCAGGCGCAGGATCTCTCGCCGCTTAAGCGCCTTGGCATGCACCCGCATCAGCAGGGCGGCGAGCACGATCTCGACGCCATTGAACCCGGCGACCGGCCAGGCGCCTAAAGCCCAGAACACAGTGGTGATAGCCAGGCTGGCGAGCAGCAGACCACCGATCAGTGCCCGCAGGCCGTGCTTGGACAGGCTCCTGTGCGGGGCGAGCTCGGCTTCGAACACGATCGCGTCGGCAGTGATGTCGCTCATGATCCCCTTACGCTCTTAACGAGGAGCCCGTTGAAGTGCCATTCGAAGAATGGGACTGAAATCTCAAGCTGGAAGCTCAGCCCCAAAGGGGCTTGTCCGGGGGAAGTTTCAAGTGGCGGTAAAGCGGGACAGCGCGCCCAGGGGGCCGAAGGTTCGCAAGGTCCCGAAGATGAACGCTGCGCAGGTGCGCGGCTTCATCGAGGCGCTGGCGGCGGCGCGGCCGGATGCCGCGAGCGAGCTGGTGTTTTCGGATGCCTATACCCTGCTCGTTTCGGTGGTGCTGTCGGCCCAGGCGACCGATGCTTCGGTGAACAAGGCGACAGTCGGGCTGTTTGCCGCGGCGCCGGACCCGGCCGCGATGGTGGCGCTGGGCGTGGAAGGCGTCGCACGGCACATCCGCACGATCGGGCTTTGGCAAGGTAAGGCGCGCAACGTCGTGGCGCTGTCCGACATACTGGTGCGCGACCATGGCGGCGAGGTTCCGCGCGACCGCGAGGCGTTGGAGACGCTGCCGGGCGTTGGGCGGAAGACCGCGAACGTGGTGCTGAACGTGGCCTTCGGCGAGGCGACCATGGCGGTCGACACGCACATCTTCCGACTCGGCAACCGCACGGGGCTCTCGCCCGGATCGACGCCGCGGGCAGTGGAAGACGGGTTGGTGAAGCGGATCCCAGCCGATCTGTTACGCCCGGCGCATCACTGGCTGATCCTGCACGGCCGTTACGTGTGCAAGGCTCTGCGGCCGGAATGCTGGCATTGCGTTGCGGCGGAGTGGTGCCGCTATCCCTCGAAAATCCTCGCCCCGCCGGTGAAGCGGGAGCGCGCGTAAGTTTATTTCCGATCCACTTCGATCGGTGAAAGCTCTAGGCCGCCAGGGGGAGTTGCTTCACAGAATGGGCGACTGCGGCGATGACGTGGTTGACGGAAACTTCCCAGGCGGTCGCGTGGAACTGCAGGTCGAGATCACGCCAGGGCCGCGGCGCCCGGCCGACCACGCAGTCGTAGCGTAGGTGGCCCAAGGCGGCCAAATGCCGGTAGGACCAATCGACATAGGCGTCCATCTGGAGCTCGACGACGACGCAGCCTGGGCGGGCAAAGCCGAGATTCGTCAGGGCGGTTCCATGCGGGGCGACGATGGCTTCGGCGTGGCGGAACAGGCGGATCTGGTTGGCCAGGCTCATGCCGTCGAGTCGCACGGGTTCGAAACCGAGGGCGGCAAGGCCATGCATGACGCGGTCCTCGTTGAGCAGCGGGCGCAGGCCGGTGCCGCGTGTATCGATGTAGATGCGCCGAGGGAGGCGGGTCTGCGACGGCGGCACGTTGGCTGAGAGCCGGTGGTAGAAATTCCGCACGCACGGGTGGAAGGCCGCTTCGCCGCAGACGGAGAGCGGGAATATCAGCGTATCGACGAGCAGGGTTTCGCCGCGGCTGACGGCGCGGAGTTCGAGGCTGGGAAGCAGGTCGAGCAGACCGAGCGCCTCGGCCTGGGTGGTGGCGCCTTCGGGAAGCAGCAGGCTGGTGGCGGCGGCGAGGTAGTTATCGGGCACCGCGGAAAGTCGCGCGAGGCTGCTCAGCATGGCGTGGCGGTAATTCGCCTCACCCGCCGCCAGTACGCTGATATGGACGCCGCGCAGGTGCCGCACGGCTCCGCCACGAAGGGCGATGCCTCGCGCAAGTCCGCGGTAGCAATGCGCGTCGGGCGAGGTGTTCGCCAGAGTTTCGCTGAGCACCGCGTCGCCCACCGCGATGATGCCTGCCGATGAATGCACCATCGCGCCGTGCACGACGAAAAGCGGCGGCGAGAAGCTGTCGTAACAGGGGTTTTTCCACATCCCCTGCTCGGGCAGTTCCCTGGTTGGCCAAATGTCGAAGAAATAGCCGCCGGTCGGCAGAGGCGGGACCTCGACGCGGATCGGAGCGAGCGAATGAGCGTGACGGACGCGCCCTGCAAGCTCGCCGGATGAAAGATCGACGAGGGAGGCGATGCGTTCGCTGCGCAGGATGGTTTCGGTTTCAGGCCGGTGGCCCTGTGATGTCGCGGGGTGAAGGGCCGGAACTGTCAAACGAGGTCTCCCGCCAGATGACCAGCTGTGCGGCGCCGTGGGACCGGCGCGCGAGCACGTGGCCGCTGGCGGATATGACGTCATTTTGCGCCGACTCCGCAACAAGTATTGTTTCGTTATCGATCCATCCGGCCTTGTAGAGCGCGTCCGCAGCACGGGTGGCGAGGCCCGCATGGTAGGGCGGGTCGAGAAACACCAGCGTTTGCGGCGTACCGGGCCTCAGGCGGATCGTGTCGCCATGGATGACGGTGGTCGCGTCCGCTGCGTTGCAGGCGGCGATATTTGCCGCGAGGCAAGCGAGCGCCGCGGCGTCTTGTTCGACGAAGGTGGCATGCGCCGCGCCGCGCGAAAGTGCCTCGAGGCCGAGGGCGCCGGTTCCGGCGAACGCATCGAGCACGGTGGCCCCGTCGAGGAGGGACCTGCCTGCCCATGGCGCATGTGCCAGCATGTCGAACAGCGCCTGCCTGGTGCGTTGTGCGGTAGGGCGGGTGGCATCGCCGATGGGTGCGTGCAGGATGCGGCCGCGCCACGCGCCGGCTATGATCCTCGGATGATGGGAAGCCGATTTTGCCAAGCGGGATCAGCCTCTCGACGGCGGTTTGTCTTGCGGGAGTTGCTCGCGCAGGACCTTGGGCGGCACCTCGGCGACCCCTCCCCGCTCGAGATTGCCGAGCTGGAACGGACCATAGGCGAGCCGGATGAGGCGCGTGACCTGCAGATTAAGATGCATCATGACGCGGCGGATTTCCCGGTTGCGGCCTTCCTTCAGCGCGACGGTCAACCAGGAATTGCTGGCTTTCTTGCTGTCCAGGCCGGCCTCGATGCCGGCGTAGCGTGTGCCGTCGATGGTGAGGCCACGGGCAAGCCCGGCCAGGGCCGCGGGATCGACGTCACCGTGCACGCGGACCCTGTAGCGGCGGATCCATCCGTTGCTTGGCAACTCGAGCTGGCGCGCGAGGGCTCCGTCGTTGGTGAGCAGGAGCAAGCCCTCGCTGTTGAGATCGAGCCGGCCGATACTGACCACACGCGGCATGCCGGGTGGCAGCTTGTCGAACACGGTGGGACGGCCCTGCGGGTCCTTGTGCGTGGTCATCAAACCGTCGGGCTTGTGGTAGCGCCACAGGCGAGCGCGCGACGGGGCGTCCACCAGGGCACCGGCGACCTGCACGATGTCACCGCGCGCAACGAAGGTGGCTGGGTGCTGAATGCGCTCGTTGTTGATGGTGACACGACCGTCGGCAATCAGCTTCTCGGCGTCGCGGCGGCTGGCGACACCCGCGCGTGCAAGCCACTTGGCGAGACGTTCGCCGCGCGGCGCAGCGCTTTCTTCGGCGTGCGAAGTCGCGCACGAGGCATCGGAACCGAACGCGTCTCCCGGGTCTGCGGGTTCGACCGCCGCCTCATCGGGCGCTTCGTCATGGACGCCGCTCATCGCCGTGCGGCGTCGACAAAGGCGCTGAAGATGCGCGCGTCGCCCGGATCGATCAGGAATTCCGGGTGCCACTGCACACCGATGCAGAAGCGCATGGCCGGATCCTCTATCGCCTCGATGACGCCGTCCGGCGCAACCGCGCCGACGACGGCACGCGCGCCGGGCGTGGCCACCGCCTGATGGTGCGAGCTGTTCACCTGCATGGTGGCTTGGCCGACGATGGCATGCAGGCGGGTCCCAGCCAGGATGTCGATGCGATGGCCGGCCTCGTGCCGCGGATTGGGTTGTTCGTGCTCCAGCGCATCCGGCACGGCGTCGGGGATGTGCTGGATCAGTGTACCGCCAAGTGCGACCGCAAGCAGTTGTTCGCCGCCGCAAATTCCCAGCACCGGCATGTCGCGCTGCAGAGCGCCGCGCAGGACAGCAAATTCCGCCTCGGTGCGGCTCTGCTTCGTGGTGACGGTCGCGTGAATGCCCGACGCCCCGTAGAAAGACGGGTCCACATCGAACGCGCCGCCGGTGACGACCAGCGCGTCGATCCTGTCGAGAATGGCCGATGCGAGGTCCGGATGATGCGGCAACGCGAGCGGAATGGCGCCTGCCGCAGCAAGGGACGAAACGTAATTTGTGCGCAGCGCATACCATGGATAGGCGGAATAGCCCCCGGCCGGTTCGGCATCGAGTGTCACGCCAATCACAGGTTTGACCGCCTGGCGCTGGGTTGATGATGCGGCCATGAGTGTAAAGAATCCGTTGACGCTGGGCTGATGGGTTGGGCGAAGATTAGCCCAGGGAGGGGCAATGCGCGAGGCGGGCTGGCCGATGGCGAACGCGCTCGCGCAGGCGAGGCTGGCCGGGCAGCGTGGCGAGGTTCCGGTCGGCGCCGTGCTGGTTAGCCCGGACGGGAGCGTGCTGGCGGAGGCAGGCAATGCGTGCGAGGCGCGGCTGGATCCGTCCGCCCACGCAGAAATGCTGGTCTTGCGCGCGGGCGCGGCCGCGCTGGGAGGCCGGGTGGAGGGTTGCGACCTCTGGGTGACGCTCGAACCCTGCGCCATGTGCGCAGCCGCGGCGGCATTGTTCCGCGTCAAAAAGGTGGTTTTTGGTGCTTACGACCCCAAGGGCGGCGGGGTCGAGCATGGCGCGCGCATCTTCGAAGCCGCGGGTTGCCTGCACCGGCCGGAAGTCGTCGGAGGCATGCGGGCAGCCGAATCGGCAAAGCTTCTGCGCGGATTTTTCCAGGCGCTTCGCGAGTCCTGATCGACAGCGCAAGAGCGGGGGGCGATCCGTCCTGGTCCCGGCGAGCGTTGCCAAAAACGCACAGGGCCGCCTGCTGAAGACCTTGAGCGACGCAACCGGTAGCACACGCTTCAGTTGTATGTTTTGTGTACGGTATTGACCCTGGGTTTAGCGGACCCTGGGGCGGTTATCCGGATGTTAGTGTTCGCTGGCGCACAGTGATTTTTATCGCCTTTCAGCGACCTTGGGCGGGCAAATGCAGCTTTTTTCCTGGATACTGAACCATGCCGCTGACAGCCTGCCGGGCGGTGTGGTCGGGCTGGCTGTTCTTGCCGGATTGATCGCCTTTGTTCTGATCGGTGCCGTCATGCATCTGCGCCAGCGCACGGATGCGAACCGCGCCCAACGCCTTTTGCGCGGCAGTGAAGTGCGCGAATTTGTCGGCGCCAGGCGGGACAGCGTGACTGGCTTGCAAACACGGCAGGCTTTCATGGAGACGCTGAGCCGTCGACTGGCTAGCCCGGGTCGCGCCGCCCTGATCCTGATCGATATCGATGGATTCGGGCGGTTAAACGCTGAGCGCGGGCATGAAGCGGGAGACGAAGTGCTGCGCGTGCTGGGCGAGCGGCTGCGTCTGCTCGGCAGCGAGCGCGACATAGCCGGGCGACTGGGCGACGACGAATTTGGCTTCCTGGTCGAGTTGACGTCCGGCGCTGGCGCCGAAGAGAGCGCGGCCCTTGCGGTTCAGCGAGCCCTGTGCAGGAAGATCCTTGTTGCCGGCGAGACGCTCGACATGAGCATCGGCATGGGCGTGGCGATCCTGACGGAGCATGGCCGCGATCCCGACCGGCTAGCGCGGTCCGCTTCAATGGCACTCTCGCGGCTGAAGCAGGAGGGTCGACGTGGCGGCTGGCGCGTGTTCGATCCAGCTCAGGAAGACGCGTTGCGGGAACGGACGCGCCTCGGCGAGGACTTGCAACGGGCCGTGGAAAATGGCGAGTTCGTGCCCTTCTACCAGCCGATCGTCGAACTCTCGACAGGGGACGTGGTGGGACTCGAGGTGCTCGCGCGCTGGCAGCATCCGACGCGGGGCCTGCTGAACCCCGACCTGTTCATACAAGCCGCCGAGGCGATGCATCTTGCGGGCGGCATCAGCCAGTGCCTGATGCGCAGGGTTGCGCGCGATGCACGGGACTGGCCGTCTTGGTTCTACTTTGCATTCAACGCATCGCCGAGCCAGCTGCGCGAACTGGTAGAACTGGTGCACGCGGGCAAGGAGGGCGCCGACGGCTTTTTGGATCCAAAGCGCATCGAGGTGGAAATCACCGAAAGCGCCCTGATCGACGACCTGGACGTCGCGCGCGAGGTGATCGCGTCGCTGCAGGCGCGTGGAACGCGCGTTGTGCTGGACGATTTCGGCACCGGGTATTCAAATTTCTTCCACCTTCGCGAGCTTCCATTCGACAGGATCAAGATCGATCGCGGGTTCGTCACGGGCATGCAGCACCACCGGCGCTCGGAAGCCTGCGTTCAGGCGATGATAGGGCTCGCACACACCCTGTCGATCGACGCGGTGGCGGAGGGGGTCGAGACGATCGAAACGGCTGCCATGCTGTCCAGCCTTGGCTGCCGCTTCGGTCAGGGTTACTTGTATTCGGGACCAGTGCCCGCGCTCGGCGTGCCCGCTTTGCTGCGCAGGCCGCACACGCCCGCGGACCACATACGCAGTATCGAGGCCGTTGCTTAGTGCCTCACGAGCGAAGTGCTACCGCCGGCTGCATCGCCGCCGCTCATCTGCGTCGGCCTTGTGAAGCTTGTTCCAAGAGCCGGAACGCCTAACTAGGCGCCCATGCAACAAGACATGAACGCCGGCCACGACCCAGTAGGCTGGCATGGAACGACCATTCTCTGCGTCCGGCATGCGGGCAGGGTCGCGATGGCCGGGGACGGTCAGGTGACCATGGGCCAGACGGTGGTCAAGGGAAACGCCCGCAAGGTCCGGCGCATCGGGTCGGATGGGGGTGTGATTACCGGTTTTGCCGGGGCGACGGCTGACGCATTTACGCTTCTTGAACGTTTGGAGGCTAAGCTCGAGAGGTTCCCCAACCAGCTGGAGCGTGCATGCGTGGAGCTTGCAAAAGACTGGCGCACCGACCGCTACCTGCGCAGGCTGGAAGCAATGATGGCCGTGGCGGATTCTGCTCACAGCTATACTTTGACGGGAAACGGCGACGTTCTGGAGCCCGAGGACGGGGTGATCGCAATCGGATCGGGCGGCAATTACGCATTGGCTGCGGCGCGCGCGTTGCTGACGGTGGACGGGCTGGGAGCCGAGGAGATCGCGCGCCGCGCGATGGCGATCGCGGCGGATATATGCGTCTACACGAACCACTCCGTGATCGTGGAGACACTGTGATGGAGGCGCCGAACTTTTCTCCACGCGAAATCGTCGGCGAACTCGACCGCTTTATCGTGGGTCAGGACGATGCGAAGCGCGCGGTGGCGATCGCTCTGCGCAACCGTTGGCGCAGGTCGCAGCTGCCGGACGGGATGCGCGATGAGGTGGTGCCCAAGAACATCCTGATGATCGGTCCCACCGGATGTGGCAAGACGGAGATCGCACGGCGTCTGGCAAAGTTGGCGCAGGCTCCATTCCTGAAGGTGGAAGCGACGAAGTTCACCGAAGTGGGCTATGTCGGCCGTGACGTGGACAGCATTGTTCGCGACCTCGTCGAAGTTAGCCTCAACATGCTGCGCGACAACGAGCGGCGCGACGTTCAGGCAAAGGCCGAGACGGCGGCCGAAGAGCGCCTGGTCGATGCGCTCGTCGGCGCCACGGCGAGTGCCGACACGAAATCCAAGTTCCGCCGCATGCTGCGTGACGGGGACATGGAGGAAAAGGAAGTCGAGGTTTCGGTCGCGGACCAGGGACAGGGGGCGATCGGACAGATCGATCTGCCCGGCGTTCCGGCGGGCCAGATGATAAATCTCGGCGAAATGATGCGCGGCATGATGGGCAACCGGACCCAGCAGAAGAAGATGAAGGTTGCGGCCGCACGGCCTGTTCTGCAACGTGACGAGGCCGACAAGCTGGTCGACACCGAGCGGCTGACGCAGGACGCGGTGCGGCACGCGGAGGATAACGGCATCGTTTTCCTGGACGAAATCGACAAGGTGTGTGCGCGCAGCAGCGAAGGCGGCTTCCGGGGCGGCGACGTTTCTCGTGAAGGTGTCCAGAGGGATTTGCTGCCGCTCATCGAGGGCACGACCGTTTCGACCAAATACGGGCCGGTGAAGACCGACCACATCCTGTTCATAGCTTCAGGCGCGTTCCAGCTGGCGAAGCCGGCCGATCTCTTGCCGGAATTGCAGGGGCGATTGCCGATACGTGTCGAGCTCGCGCCGTTGTCGCGTGCCGATCTACGGCGAATCCTGGTAGAGCCGGAGCATAATTTGCTGGCTCAATATGCAGCGTTGATGAAGACCGAGGGTGTGACGCTGGAGTTCGCCGATGATGCGGTCGACGCGCTGGCTGAGCTTGCAGCGGACATCAACGATCGCATCGAGAATATCGGCGCACGGCGTTTGGCAACCGTTCTCGAGAAACTGCTGGAGGAGATTTCATTCACCGCCTCGGATCGCGGCGGCGAGGCCATTCGTGTCGATGCGACGACTGTGAAGGAGCGCGTTGCACCGTTGGCGGCGCGCGGTGATCTGAGCAGGTTCATTTTGTGACCGGCACGGCGGGGCCTGGCACATCCCCTGCCCCGCTCGCAGCGCCGCCGCTCCGGGACGTCATCCGCAACTACCAGCTCGATGCACGCAAAAAGCTTGGGCAGCATTTCCTGCTCGACGAGAACCTGACAGCAAAGATCGCACGGCAGGCAGGAGATCTAGCGGGGCGGCAGGTTGTAGAAGTGGGGCCCGGCCCAGGGGGCCTCACGCGTGCATTGCTCGACGCCGGAGCGTTGCATGTGACGGCAGTAGAGGTCGATCCACGTGCTTGCGAGGCCATCAGGGCGCTCGCTCTGCACCATCGGGGAAGCTTGACCTTGGTCGAAGCCGATGCACTCCGGACCGACCTTTCTGACCTTGTTCCCGAGCCGCGCCAGATCGTGGCAAACCTGCCTTATAATGTGGCGACACCCTTGCTTATTGGATGGCTGCGGCAAGCTGCGCGCTGGGAGAGGCTCACCTTGATGTTCCAGCTCGAGGTGGCCGAACGCATCGCAGCTTCACCCGATACACAGGCTTATGGGCGCCTATCGGTGCTGGCTCAGTGGGTCTGCACGACGGCGCTGATGATGCGCATTCCACCCACGGCGTTCGTGCCTCCTCCGAAGGTTTTCTCGGCTGTTGTCGGCCTGACACCGAAGACGGAGCAGCCGGAGCAGGGATTGTTCCTGGCCATGGAGCGGGTCACCGCGGCGGCGTTTGGACAGCGGCGCAAGATGCTGCGCGGGTCGTTGAAAACTCTCGGCGGCGAGTCGCTGCTCGATCGGGCCGGCATTGTGGCTGAACGCCGGGCTGAGACCCTGTCCGTTGTGGAGTTTGAGCGACTAGCGCGCCTGATTTGATGCCAGACACTCTCTTAGGAGGAAATATCTTAGCTTTCCGCGCCTCAGGGTTGTAGCCTCTTCGTGTAGACACAGATCGTGACCCTGAGCCGATGATCGGATGCCATGCCTGTCGTGACAAAGAGACGCCGCTAGAGTTCACCATGGCGTTCCAGCCGGTGATTGATCTCGCGCGCAATCGTATCAACGCCTACGAGGCGCTGGTCAGAGGTTGTGACGGGTCCGGTGCCGGAACCGTCATGGCGCAACTGACGGGTCAAAACCGTTACAGCTTCGATCAGGCCTGCCGGGTACGGGCGATTGAATTGGCCGCAAGGTTGGGATTGTCGGCACGGCTGAACATCAATTTCATGCCGAACGCAGTCTATGAAGCACGCGCCTGCATCAGAACGACCTTGGACGCAGCGTCTCGCACCGGATTACCGCTGGACAGCCTCACATTCGAGATCGTCGAGGGTGAGGACTTAACCGATGCGCAACATCTGGCCTCTATCATCAAGGAATACAGGCGGCACGGCTTCAAGGTGGCGCTCGATGATTTTGGAACGGGGTATTCGGGTCTGAGCAGACTGGCGGCTTTACGACCGGATGTCGTCAAGTTGGACCGGGCGTTGATAGGGGGATGTGACAGGGACGAAGCGAAACGAGCGATCGTGGACGCCATAGCCGGGTTGTGCCGGGTATTGGACATCGAGCTTACGGCAGAAGGTGTGGAGACAAGAGGCGAGTTGGCCGTCGTCGAGGACGCTGGAATTCGTTTTGTTCAGGGATACTACTTTGCCCGGCCGGCCTTTGAACGCCTGCCTCTGGCGGAGGAGTTGCCGGCCCTGATGTTGCGTCGGCTTCCTGACACTCTGATCCCGGAGCTTGCTGAGGCTCGCTGATCGTCTCCGTTCCGCTTTCCGCTGACCTGTCGAGCCGGCGTTCCGTGACCTTTGTGGACCACCGTTCGATCGGCTTGCGTGCGTGCGGCTACTCGATATTCAGGTATGTCGCTGCCCGTTCCGCTGGGGCCGCGGATCGGGAAGCAAAACGGCGAGCAGCCCTATTGCCGGAAGGTAGGCGCAGACCTGGAAGACCACGCCGATGCTGGTGGCGTCGGCAAGCAAACCGAGCAAGGCGGCGCCGAGCCCGCCAAGGCCGAAGGCGAGGCCAAAGACCAGGCCGGAGATCGTGCCGATGCGTCCGGGAACGAGTTCCTGGGCATAGACGACCATCGCCGGGAAGGCGGATGCCAGCAGCAGACCGATAGGAATCGTCATCACGACAACGCCCGCGAGAGGCAGATACGGGAGTGCCAGCGTGAAGGGCAGAACGCCTGCAATCGAGGCCCAAATGATGCGGCGCCTACCGATGCGATCGCCGATGGGGCCACCGATGAGAGTACCGGCTGCGAACGAACCAAGGAACAGGAAAAGGCAGAGTTGTGCAGACTGCACCGGCAGGTGAAAGCGGTTGATCAGGTAGAAGGTGTAATAATTACCCATGCTCGCCAGGTAGAAAAACTTGGACAACATGAGGGCGAGGATGACGCCCATGGCGAAGATCACCCGGTGTCGTGGAAGCGTCTGCGTGGCCGCCTGCGATGCGGTTCTCCGAGTCCTGGCATGGCTGCGATACCAGACGCCGACCCCGGCAAGCACGGCGATGCCGAGGAGCGCTATCAAGCCGAACCATGCGATGGAACCTTGGCCGCCTTCTGCTAGCCCTGTTGCACTGACGTGAGGAGCGACGATGAAGGCGGCCATCAGCGGGCCTAGCGACGCGCCGGTGTTTCCGCCAACCTGGAAGACCGATTGCGCGAGGCCGTAGCGGCCGCCCGATGCAAGACGGGCGACGCGCGAGCTTTCCGGATGAAATACCGACGAGCCGATGCCGATGAGGGCCACAGAGGCGAGCAGCGTCGGGTAGCTGGACGCCGCGGAGAGCATGAGGAGTCCGACAAGGGTAAACGCCATTGCAACCGGCAGCGAAAACGGCATCGGACGCTTGTCGGTGATGTGACCGACGATAGGCTGCAGGATGGATGCTGTGAGTTGGTAGACGAGCGTTATGGCTCCGATTTGCCCGAAGCTCAGGCCGAAACGGGCCTTGAGCAAGGGATAAACGGCTGGAACGAGCGATTGCAGTAGGTCGTTAACGAGATGACCGAAGCTTACCGCGCCCAGTACGGCGAACATGGTGCCGGACGCGGGTATAATCGCGACCTGTGGCGTGGGCGCGCTGGCCAATTCATCGACTGTATGGCTCACGCCGGACCTCGCCTTTGTCAGCTGGCCAGTGTTGGATTGGGCGCCGCCGCTGGCAATGCCGCCTCGCCGCGTTTGTGGTTGTTCATGTCAGGGTTGCGCGATGACCGGGACAGGTGGGATGACCGTTTCTCCGTGCGGCGGTTGTGCGAAGGGTGGTTTATGGCGAATGATTGGGCGCGGAAAGTCGGCCAGATGCTGCGCCAGGTCCGGCCGGGACTTGCTGCCTTGGCCACGAGCAAGCTTGGCCTGCCGACCGGCGGACTCATGATCACGAGCCCGGCTTTTGCCGATGGCGGCACGATCCCCGATCGCTATACGCAGGATGGCGAGAGCCTGTTTCCGCCGCTCGAGTGGAACAACGTTCCCGATGGAACGATGTCGCTGGCTTTGATCGTGGAGGATGCCGACGCGCCGTTTCCGCGGCCACTGGTGCACGCGGTCTTGCACTCGATCCCGCCTGGCCTCTCGGGCATTCCCGAAGGTGGCGTCGCGATGCGGCAAGTCCGCTCGTCGCCGCTCGGGTTCAAGGCTGGCCGGAACTCCGTTGCACGACCGGGGTGGATGGCGCCCTCACCGATACCGGGCCACGGTCCGCATCGCTATGCCTTTCAGTTGTTCGCAGTCGACACGGTGCCGAGTTTTTCGAGCCCGCCGGGCCGGGGAACGTTGCTGCGCGCGATCCGCCCCAATTTATTGGCGGCAGCTCGCGTCGTCGGCGTTTATCAACGGCGCTGAACAGCGCTGCGACGGGAAATGGAAGGGAACGCCTCGCTCCCGCTGCAGCGGTCTGGCGTTCAAGCCTGCATCGGGTGTGTCATGTCGCCGGGCCTCAGCCAAGCGTCGAACTGCTCCTCGGTCAGGTATCCGAGTTCGAGAGCGGCCTGTTTGAGGCTGCTGTTTTCCTTATGGGCCTTTAACGCGATCTTAGCGGATTTCTCGTAGCCTATGTGCGGGTTGAGGGCGGTGACCAGCATGAGGGAGTTGGCGACATTTTCGGCGATGCGGGCATGGTGCGGTTCAATGCCGATTGCGCAGCCGGTGTTGAACGCGAGGCACCCATCGGCGAGGAGCGCCGTGGATTCCAGGAGATTGTGAAGCATGACAGGCTTGAAGACGTTGAGCTGGAAATTGCCCTGACTGCCTGCGAACGCGACGGCGGCGTCATTTCCATAGATCTGCACGGCGACCATCGTCAGCGCTTCGGATTGGGTGGGATTGACCTTGCCCGGCATGATCGAGGATCCGGGCTCGTTTTCCGGAATCAAGATTTCGCCGATGCCGGCACGTGGTCCGCAGGCATACCAGCGGACGTCGTTGGCAATTTTCATGAGGGCGCCGGCAAGCGTGCGAAGCGTGGCGCTCACCGTGACCATGGCGTCGTGAGCAGAAAGCGCCGCGAACTTGTTCGCCGCAGAGGTGAAGGGGAGGTTCGTGGCTGCAGCAATTCGGGCTGCGGCACGGTCGCCGAACTGCGGATGTGCGTTGAGGCCGGTTCCGACGGCGGTGCCGCCAATGGCAAGCTCGAGAAGACCGGGAAGCTCAATGCGGATAGAGTGCAGCGCCTGGTCGAGCTGCGCGACCCAGCCGCCGATAACCTGGCCGAGAGTGACGGGCGTTGCGTCCTGCAGGTGTGTCCGGCCGATCATGATGACGCCGCTGAAGGTACGGGCTTTGGCATCGAGTGTGTCACGCAGCGTCGTGACCGCCGGGAAAAGACGGTGTTCGATTTCTTCGACGGCTGCGATGTGCATGGCGGTCGGGAACGTGTCGTTGCTCGATTGGCTGTGATTGACATCGTCGTTCGGGTGCACCGGGGATTTGGCGCCGACGGTGCCGCCAGCCAGCTGTATGGCGCGATTGGCGATGACTTCGTTGGCATTCATGTTGGTTTGCGTGCCCGAGCCGGTCTGAAACACGACCAGCGGGAAGTCGGCGTCGAGCGTTCCGTCGATGACCTCGTCGGCGGCGCGGGCAATGAGGGAGACGGTCTCGGGGGAAAGCTCTCCGAGTTCTCCGTTCGCTTCTGCTGCAGCTTTTTTAAGAATCCCGAAGGCGCGGATGACGGGCCGTGTGAAGCGGAAACGGTCTGTGCCGATGGGGAAGTTCTGGATGGAGCGTTGGGTTTGGGCGCCCCACAGGCGGTCCGCCGGTACGGGAAGTTCGCCCATGGCGTCCTTCTCCAGTCGGAAGCCGGCTGGCAAACCAGTGCCGGCCGCGGTGTCGCTTTGGTCCATGGTCGGTCCTTTCCACGCCGGTCCGATGCGCGCAACCGCCCCTGCGGATGCGCGACTTCGTGGCGTGGTGCCCCTATATCGACTTCCCGGACGTTGCCCCACCCCCTGACCCATGGTCCTGGCGCAAGCCGGCCCAGCCGACATGAGACCTTCATGCTGCGTGTTACTGAACTGAAGCTGCCGCTGGACCATCCGCCCGACGCTTTGCGAGAGGCGGTGCTGGCTCGGCTTGGGCTTGACGACGCGGCTTTACGCGGGCTGCAGGTGTTCCGGCGCGGCTGGGACGCTCGTCGCCGAGGCGCGATCCAGCTGGTCTATACGGTGGATGTCGAGGTGGCGGACGAAGCGGTGGTGCTGGCGGAGAATGCCGGCGACAGGCAGGTCGGGCCTACGCCGGACATGACGTATCGCTTCGTTGCCCGGGCGACCGCCCCGCAGGGCCGCCGGCCATTGGTCATCGGCGCCGGACCTTGTGGGCTGTTTGCAGCGCTGACCCTGGCGCAGATGGGCTTCCGTCCGGTGGTGCTGGAGCGCGGGCGCATGGTGCGCGAACGGACGCGCGACACCTTTGCACTTTGGCGGCGTGGCGTGCTGGACCCTGAGAGCAATGTGCAGTTCGGCGAGGGTGGCGCCGGGACATTTTCGGACGGCAAGCTGTGGTCGGGCATCAAGGACCCCGCACATCTCGGGCGCCGGGTGCTGGAGACGTTCGTCCAAACCGGTGCTCCGCCCGAGATCCTGGTGGCGGCCAAGCCCCATATCGGCACGTTCCGGCTGGTGACGGTGGTGGAAGGCATGCGGGCCGAAATCGAGCGGCTGGGCGGTGAATACCGATTTTCCGCGCGCGTTACGGACCTTGTCGTCGGCATCGACCGCGAGGGAGTGCGGCGCGTCGAAGGTGTCAGGCTGGAAGACGGCAGCGAGATCGAAGCCGATCATGTCGTGCTCGCCCCTGGGCATTCCGCGCGGGATCTGTTCTCCATGTTGCACGGCCGCGGCGTGCACCTGGAAGCGAAGCCGTTTTCGATCGGCGTGCGCATCGAGCATCCCCAGTCGCTGATCGATCGGGCGCGGTTCGGGCCTTTTGCCGGCAATGCGGTTCTGGGCGCTGCGGATTACAAGCTCGTCCATCACGCCCCGGCACATAACGGGATCGCAGGGCGGTCGGTCTACAGTTTCTGCATGTGTCCTGGCGGCACGGTGGTTGCCGCGACCTCCGAACCCGGGCGAGTGGTGACGAACGGGATGAGCCAGTATTCGCGCGCCGAGCGTAATGCCAATGCCGGCATCGTGGTGGGTATCACGCCGGAGGATTATCCAAGCGGCACGCTGGCTGGAATCGCTTATCAGAGGCATTGGGAGTCGCTGGCGTTTGCGGCGGGCGGCCGGGATTATAAGGCACCGGGCCAGCGTGTCGGAGATTTCCTGGCCGGACGCCCCAGCACGTCGCTGGGCGACGTCGAGCCTTCCTACAAACCCGGTGTCGTGCCGACCGATTTGAGTTTGTGCCTGCCTGAATACGCGATTTCCGCCATTCGCGAGGCGCTGCCCATCTTCGGCAGGCAGATTGCTGGATTTGCGATGCCGGATGCCGTCATGACGGGCGTGGAGACGCGAACGTCATCCCCCATTCGCATCACACGCGGGCGCGACGGGCAGAGCTTGAACACGCGTGGGCTGTTTCCGGCCGGTGAAGGGGCCGGCTACGCGGGCGGTATTTTGTCGGCAGGTGTCGACGGCATACGCGCCGCGGAATTGCTCGCGCTGAGCTCGGTTCCGGCTTCCGCGTGATCGACCGAAGCGAGGGTGCGAATGTCGGGAGGTCTTCGTTGAGGAACATCTGCCGTTTCGGTATGCTGTTTGCCATTTTGCTGATTGCGGCTGGCCCTCCGGCCGATCCCTCAGGCGCGCTGCGTTCGGTGCTGAGCGATTACGACTCATATTTGAAGCAGATCGACCCGGTCAGTGCCGGGCAGCGCGGTGATCTCGCTGCAGCGTCTCGGTGGCCCGATGACACACAAGCTGCTGTCGCGCGGCACCAGGATATACTGGCTGGATTGCAGCAGCGGCTGCGGGCCATTCCGCAAACATCGTTGCACGGCGAGGATCTGCTGAACTGCCAATTGCTGACATGGCGCATCGACCTCGACATGGATGGCGAGCGTTTCGACGAGGAGCGCATACCATTTACCAGTGACGAAGGCTTCTTCGTGCTGCCATCCTACACCGCGGATAGTACGTCGCCGCACGATATTCCTGAGGCGGAGGCGTGGCTGTCCCGGTTGCGCGCCCTGCCCGCCTATTACGATGCCGAGATCGCGAACATGCGGCGCGGCCTGGCGCAGGGCTTCACGCAGCCGCGACTGACTGCGATGGCGGCGGCAAAGACCGCGAGAGCCATGGCCGACACCGCTCCCGAACAGGATCCCTTGTTGAGCCCGTTGAGCCGGTTGCCATCATCGGTGCCGGTCGCCGACCGCGATCGCCTGTCGGCGGAAGCGTTGGACATCGTTCGCACGAAGGTAAAGCCAGCGCAGCGCAGTCTGGCCGGTTTCTTCTCCTCAGACTACGTGCCGCACGCCCGCCAAAGCCTCGGTGCGTCGCAACTGCCTGGCGGACGGGACTATTATGCCTACCGTGTGCGGCACGAGACGACGACCGGATTGTCGCCGGACGAGATCTTCGCTCTCGGCACGACCGAGATCGCGCGCATTCGCGCCGCGATGGCGTTGGAGATCAAGGCAGCGGGATTTACCGGATCGTTCCAGCAGTTCCAGGCCTTTCTGCGCAAGGACAAGCAGTTCTATGCGAGTTCGCGCGAGGACCTGCTGGACAAGGCGAGCCGGCTTGCCAAGCTCGTCGATGACAAGTTGCCGGCTTTCTTTGGCAAGCTTCCTCGGCTGACATATGGCGTCCGGCCGGTTCCGGCGATTTTGGAGGAGGGCTATACAACAGGACGCTATAATCCGGGCAGCCCGGAGGAAGGTGTCGCTGGCGGATTGATGATCAATACGTCGCATCTCGATCAGCGGCCGTTGTATGAATTGCCTGCTTTGGTGGCGCATGAGGGTGTGCCCGGGCACCACATCCAGATCGCGTTGGCGCAGGAGCAAGGCAACGTTCCCGATTTCCGCAAGGATTACGACATCACGGCGTTCGTCGAAGGCTGGGCACTCTATTCGGAACAACTCGGACGCGAGATCGGGATTTACCGGACGCCTTACGAGCGCTTCGGCTTGCTCTCGATGGAGATGTGGCGGGCGTGCCGGCTGGTGATTGACGTAGGTTTGCACTGGAAAGGATGGACCCGCGAGCAAGCGGTCGCCTGCCTGCGCGATAATACCGGGTTGGCCGACAAAAATATTCAAAACGAGGTGGATCGCTACATTGCATGGCCGGGGCAGGCGCTCGGCTACAAGGTGGGTGAGTTGAAGATCATGGAACTGCGCAGGCAGGCGCAGGCTGAGCTCGGGCCTGCGTTCGACTGGCGGCGGTTCCACGATGCTGTGCTGGACGAAGGCGCGATGCCGCTGGACATGCTCGAGAAGCGGATCGTCGCGTGGATCGCTGCGGAGAAAACGGCGACGTCTCAGGAAAAACCGAGGGCTGGTTGAATGGAAAGCGGATGGCGGGCGTTGGAATTCCCGCCATCAATAAGCGTGGCTACGGTGCGCCTGGCGGTCTGAGCGAATAGATCCACTGGCGGACCGTCTTGCCGCCGACCACATCGTCGAAGCGGTATGGGGCGACGAAGACGGGAATGATCTTACGAGTTGGGTTTTTCATCGCAAAGAACCCGTGCAAGCCGAAATAGGAGTAGTCGCCTGGCCCGTAGATAAGGTCCTGCACATCGGGCGCAAACGAGACGACGGTAATGCATTTGGTCTGTGTTGCATCGCACAGGCTGACCCAGTCTTCGGTGAGAAAGCCGCCGTAACCATTCGGAACGCCGGCGCCGAACGGGCCGACCCGGCTGGGAAACTGATAGACCTGGGTGGTGCCATCGTTGGGGGCAGCGCTAACGCGCGTCACGGCAGACGCGGCATTGGTGTAGGGCGCAGCGCCACCGTAATAGTAGACGTAGCCATTGGACATGCCCTGGCCCGTGAGCAGTGCTGGAATTTCCTGAAAGTCCGCGTTCCATGCCGTGGTGCCGTTATACGTGATCTTGTAGGTGGTCTGTGCGAATGGGCCGGTGACCTGCATGGTCTGATACCAGGTGAGGTTCGCGGTCTGGGTGTGGCTAGATTTGGTGAATTGCTGCGGGCCCGCTTTTGCAGCGACGATGATGCCTGGCCCGGGCGATGTCACGGGGCTGTTGAGCTGTGCCTCATTGTTTGAGTATTGCGTCTTTCCATAGTTGCAGCCTGCGGAGATGGCCTGCAGGGGGTTTATTGCAGCGCCCGGCCCTGCGTTGTTCGATCCGCATGCGAATTGCGTGGTGCAATTGGTATCGTTGGCACCGACGAGGCCGAGCTGGCAGCTTCCGGGCCCTCCATTTGCGCTCTCGCACGTCGATTGCGCAGTGTAGACCGTGGCGTTGCATTTCCTCGGGTTCGACGACGTGCCGAACCAGGCCGTTTGCGAGCCCGGGGGAGCATAATTCACGTCATTGCCCCAGAGCGAGAGCTGCATGGCGCCACCGCCGTTCTGCATGATGCGGTTGACTTTATCTGTGCCGTAGAGCTCGAAGATGGTGCCGCCGAAACGACGATTCATGCCAACGCGAACATAGTCGTTGTAGAGGTAGATGGTATCGATGGTGCGGGTGGTCTCGAGGGCGGCGGTCAGGCACCAGTCGAGCGGCCCGAGATTGCCGATCGGGCCACTTGCCTGATTGTTACAGTTGATGGTTGCGAAGGCGGTCTCGTCGACGGGTTTCGTTCCAGCCGCGTTGCACGAAACGAGTTCGCCTGCGGGGACCGCGGCACTGCAGCTGTTGCCGCCCGAGACGGAGATGCACTGGGTGCTGTTGCCAAGCCACGCCTGGCACCATGCGGTTCCGGTCTTGCCGGCCGTCGTGACGAGCTGTTGTTGCACCGTTCCGTAGCCAAACGGTGTGATCGCTCGGTTTCGTGGGTTAAAAGGCGCCTGCGACGTCTGGGCATGCACCCAGTCAGGCGCGCCTGCCAATACAGGCAGCACCGCGAGCAACCACTTGAATTGCATTGTATGACAGCTCCTGAGGCGCGAAATCCCTTGCCAGCAGCTCGGATCTTAATTGGACGCGAGCCGACGACCGGGATTAATGCTGAGTTGTATTCAGGATCCGGAGCAGTAATGCAACCTGAGGTTTTATTTCTCGCTTAAGTTTCTACTCGAACGCTAGTTGCTGTTGCCTCGAATCACCACCGGCTGCCGAGGCGAGGCGGATATGACGGGAACGCGGCGGTTTTTGCAACCGAAACAACGATCGGATGCGCCGGTCAATCCTGGCCCGGAGCGCTAGCAGGCTGCTGAAAAATGATTTCTGGCCCGACCAGACGACACAATAATTC